>PWYL01000009.1 GCA_003568315.1 Mollicutes bacterium
AAAATATGGCGGCCTGGCGGCGAATCTGACGGCAAAGGTCTGTTTGATAGATGGCATTAATTGTTTACTGATTTTCCGGTGTCCATGTCAAGGTATCACAATAACAACGCCCGCCCTGATATGTCCGTCTTCGCCGATCTTTTCTTCATTCGCCTTCTGTATCCTGCGCCACTGGCTGCCGTCGCCGTAATGCTTCTCAGCTATCGACCAGAGCGTATCACCCTCCTGCACGGTGTATTCCGGATACACCGCACTATCAGGGATGAGCCCGTCGTATCTTCTGAAGGGTGACGGGGGCAGGTCTATCACCACGTTTTTTTTATCATGATATTCGATTCTGACAACTCTCTTTTCCATGTCTATATGGATCTCATCGTCCATTTTGCAGACATCCTTCGCCAGCACCGTCCAGGTATCGGTATTGATGTTATACATTTCCACATCGGTAAATTTTCCGGTCGGGCTGCCAAAAGGGGAATATGTGATATAATAACCATCTCTGCTCGGATAGATCGTGCAGTGAGTGCTTCTGTGCAGCTCGGCCCCTGTAATATCTCTGACGCTGACGCTCGAAAGGTAAGCTCCGCCGCTGCTGAAAAACATAATTTTATCCCCGTAGGTCCACATGCATCCTCTGCCCGCCTTGCCTGTATAAAATGAGCCTGTTTTCTCACCGCTCGAGAGACTGTATATGTTATAATCACCGGGATAGAGCAGCTTTTCAGCGGTCCGGATAGAGACATACTGGCCGCTCGGACTTACCCCGGCCTGATTGACTGCGATATGTTCTGTGAATTTATGCTCAAAGACTCTCTCGCCATCCTTTTCAACCCACACCGACGGCAGGTAATCTGGATCTTCAGCATCCTGGTCAACATGAAGCTCAAAAGAGTGGGCGGCGGACAGATGCGCAGCGAGAGACAGAGCGACAAAAAACAATACATATCGATTTTTCATGCTAATCTTTCTCCATTCCAGGTGGTGGGGGTGGGAGTTTGAAAGTAAGAGTTTCACTTTCTATCAACTCGTATGTATCTTCATTCCGCCCTTTAAAAGTGACAACTTTCATTTCGGTATCAGTAAACATGGTTTCAGGATAGCCGTGATATCCTTCCTCGTAGTAATCCAACAGCTCAGTTCTTTCGCCTGTATTGACATCATAAATCGCAATAAAGGGCTGTCCCCACCCGGTCGGATACGTGATAAAATATCCTTCCCGACTCTTTTTGCTGCCCGTTGTCGTTTCTGCATAGAGTTTTTCGCCCAGGATATCATAGACTCTGACGACATGAATCCCGGTGCCAGCTGAAACGAAGTTCAGCATTTTATCGCCGTATGTCCATTTGGCGCTGCTTATTCGGCCGGGATCGAACTCTCCGGTGAGCGCTCCATCGGTAAGGCGGAATATTTTGACTTTTTTATAATAAAAATCAAACTCTTGTGACAGATGAATCAGGATATAGTGGCCGCTGACACTGAGTTCTGCGTTCCTGACCCGATAGGGTTTTGACCCTATAAACTCAAAAACGACTTCTCCTTCTTTAACCACTCTGACAGTAGGTATGTCGTCTTCGCACGTATCTTTTTCAATGGAAACGGACTCTTTTTCCGGCTTGGGGGGTAATTTATGTGGTCTGTCAGTTTGCGCCTTACCGGCATCCGTAATCGCGCAGGACGCTATAAGCATGAATATCAAGCAAGTGATTTGTAAAATGGAAATTTTGGGTATATGGTGTTTCATATTGATAATTACTCAACTTCGGTAAATCTTACCCGCTCAGATGTGATGCTATCTGCCTTTTTGAAAGGTGAAGGCGGTAGGTCAACAACTACTTTTTTGCCGTTCATACACCGCTGTTTTTCATGCTAATCTTTCTCCATGCCGGGTGGCGAGGCGGGAAGCTTAAAAATAAGCGTCTCGCCTTTGATCAAATCATAAGTTTCCATATCACGATCCTTAAAGGTAGTAACTTTTATCTCTGTATCTGTAAATTTAACATCAGGGTAGCCGTGATATCCATCCTTGAAATAATCATCCAAAAGAACCGTCCTTTCTCCCGTATTCACATCGTAAATGGAGATATAAGGCTGCCCCCATCCGGTTGGATACGCGACAAAATATCCGTCACGCGATTTCTTGCTGCCGGTTGTAGTTTCTGCATAAAGTTTGAAGCCCAGGATATCATACACCCTGATAACATGTATCCCCGTTCCCGCCCCAACGAAGTTTAGTATCTTATCGCCATAGGTCCACCTGACGCTGCTTAACCGGTGGGGATCAAACTCACCTATCAGCTTTCCGTCGACGAGCCGGAATATTTTGACATTGCGATGATAAAAATCAAACTCAAGGTCCAAATAAAGAAGCAGGTAATGTCCGCTGATACTGATTTCTGCCTGTGAAATGCGGTATGGCAAAGACCCTGTAAACTCGAAAATAGTTTCGCCATCTTTGACAACCGTGGCGGTAGGGATATCGTCCTCGCACTTGCCTATTTCAATGGAGGGCATGTCTTTGTCCTGCTCTTCATATGCGATGTCATCTTCCGTGATGGTTTGCGTTGAGTCCTTTTTCTCACCTTCATTTTCATTGCCGGTAAGCTTCCTTTTATAGTTTGGGTTAAGCTCCCTTGCACGCTCGTAAGCTTCTTCTGCTTCGTTTATGCGTCCCGATCCTTCCCGTGCCGCACCTTTCCCCGCCCAGGCCGAGTAATCGCCTGGCTGAAGCTGCGTGGCTCTGGCAAATGCTTCTTCAGCCCGTTCATATTCTTCAAAGCCCAGCATCATCATACCCTTAATAATCCACAGGCTGGGATCATCAGAAATAATACTCACAGCCTGCTTGATCGTATCCAGCGCTTCATTGTATTTTTTCGCGTGGTCAAAGAGTAGCGATGCTTTGTTATGCCATGCTCTAGCAAAATTTGGATTAAGCTCAATCGCCCTTTCGAACGCTTCAAGTGCTGCGTCGTAAGATTCTGTTTCATAATAAGCGTTCCCCAGGTTTAACCATGCACTTTCATGTTCCGGGTCAAGCTCTAAGACCTTTTTCAGAGGCCGCACTGCTTTTTCGTGATTCCGGAAATGATTGTTTAGCAGGACACCCTGGGCGTACCATGCTTCGACGTTTTGCGGGTCGAGTTCTGTTGTTTTGACATAGGCGCAAAAAGCTTCATCGGGCCTGTCCGCATGGTATAACGTTGCCGCTTTATAATACCATGTAAAGGCATTTTGAGGGTTTATTTCAAGGGCACGTTCGTAGGCTGCGAGCGCTTCTTTGTCACGATCAAGTCTGGCCAGAGCAAGCCCTTTTTGCGACCAGGCGTCGTCGTTAGAGGGATTGATTTCAGTGCTTCGTTTGAAAGCATGGAGGGCTTCCTCGTTTTGCCTGAACTCCCGGATCTTCAGGAGGCCCATGTTATACCAGGCGTTTTCATTATCGGGATCGATTTCGGTTACTTTCCTGTAAGTTTCCAGGGCCTCGTCATACTGCTGCTGGTTGTAAAAGGCGGCTGCCCGCTGCTTCAGCTCCGTTACTTGACCTGAGATTTCACCTGTTTGATCAGTGGCCGTGCAGGACATAAAAAGAACTGACACACCAGAAGCTAACATCACAGTAACTGCCGTTTTTTTGATTTCCTGTAATTTTTTCTGCAGCATTTTCATTGTCTTTTCCCGTGTTAGAAATCTTCAAGAGTTTTCTGTGTCGCGGACAACGAATACTTATACACCTTCAGCCGGCAATCTTCGTCCAGCCCCCCCATTCCTTCCGACATCACATCGTTGTAGAACATGTGCATATGTGCACTCAGAAGGCTGCTGTCAATATAGGACAGCCGCTGCAGCGCTCTTACTTTTTGGTCATCTTCACGGCGACCGGCGTTTCTAATTTCTTTTTGTGACTTTTGGAGGACTAAGAAAGCCCACTTCTGGTATTTGCTGAACGTCTGATCATGTTCAGCCTTACGCAACGTTTCCCTGTACTCGCCCAGCTTTTCCAAAAGCATGTTAATACTCTGCTGCACCTCCGCCGAAGCCGGATGCATCACCATCAGCCGCGCCATATCTGATTCGATATCCTTAAGGCTCATCCTGCCCCCGACCCGTTCCGCAATATCGTTCAGCTCAGCCATAGATTCTGCTTCCTGATGTCCGTCAAGGTGGTCCTGGATCTGCCGAAAAACCAACTGCTCTGCGGCTTCTGAAGAATAGTAAGACGTGACAGCTTCAATGATTTCGTATGCCTTTCCTGCGAGCTGCGAATCATCTATCTTTCCCCTGGAATGGCGTTCACAAAGCTCATCCACTCGTCGATTTACTACTTCCCAGGCGTCCGAGCTCAATTTGTCGGAGGTTTCAGCGGCCGCCTGCGCCGTCTGTGTGCCTTTCAAAACCGACATGTTCGCTATCGCGCCAGTCGCATAGACGGAATCGAGCATATCCTCCAGACCGGCGATGCTCGCTTCAGAGTTTACTCCCGCTACCATCTCGCCGGCAATTTCCTTAGCAGTGGAGCGAATGATGTGCGCAACTTCCGTATAGATCCCATCGTCATACGCGTATTCATCCAGTTCAAAAAGCACCCCTAGCTTATCGTCCGCATCAAAGGCACGCGTTGCTGTGAGCAGCCCTTGCAGATTGGCCGATACCGTTCCGGCCCCGCCCAAAGCCTCTCCACCGAAGACCTCGCTGGCCCCTTCGATGATCGCTGTTCTGTTCAGCATATGCCGTCCGTCCAGATTCACATCATTTCCGCCTTCCGCCTGTGTGGCTTCCGTCAGTACCTTCTGCCGTATATCATTCAGTTCGGCCGCAGCAGCGTTTATAGCAACTGTGCGTATTTTCTCGCTCGTTTTCATGGCCTGCCTATATATTATCATACCGTCTTCACCTCTGGCATGCCCTGAAAGATCA
>PWYL01000017.1 GCA_003568315.1 Mollicutes bacterium
CAAAATAAGCAGCTACGTAACATAGTGTTCATTTAAGCGTCTATGACGCTCTTTTCAGTATGCCTGAATTAGAGATTGAATAAATTATTCGTCAACTCTTGACTTTTTCATAGCTGGCTCCCATTACATTCTATCTATATTTTAGCACCGGAGATGGCCGGCAACAAACAATGTACACAAAAGGATGGTGTGAAACCATCGGGGAACGGATATGAAAAGGAGTGGTCCTCTCTGTATACACTTTCAACCATAGATACCATGAAGAGTTGCGACTTTTTGTATCGGGTTTTTGGCAATCATGAATGTGGCTTCTAGCGATTGAAGACACCATGTGTGGAAACGGCCAGCACGGCATCTTCAATTCATGAAGATGTCCCGGTCGGAGTATGTGGGGCAAGGCTTCGGGGCCGGGCACTTCCGGAAGGTGCCGGATTGAAAGGATGGAAGGTCAAATAAGCGCATCAAGACAAAGAGCCGTTGTCGCCGAGATATTGTTTGATCTTGGTCACGATGAGATCGACGGCGATGTCGTGACTGCGGTCGTTGGGGATGATGACGTCGGCATGACGCTTGGTTGGTTTGATGAAGCGGTTGAACATCGGTTTGACCGTCTTCATGTATTGGTCGATGACGCTTTCGAGGGAGCGTTGCCGTTCGTCCATGTCGCGCTTCAAGCGGCGGATGAAGCGGATGTCGTCGTCGAGTTCGACATAGATGTTCATGTCGGAAAGGCTCCGGATGTGTTCGTTCTCGAGGATGAGGATCCCCTCGACGATGATGACGGAACGGGCTTGCACTTTTTCCGTCTCGGCCGAACGGGTGTAGTTCACGAAATCGTAGATGGGCTTCTCGATGCTTCCGCCTTGGAGCAAACGGGAAAGATGCTCATACAACAAGTCGTTGTCCAAGGACTTGGGGTGGTCGTAGTTGGTCTTCTTGCGTTTTTCCATCGGGATGTCGCTCTGGTCGTGGTAGTAGTCGTCATGGTTGATGATGAGCACATCGTCCAAGCCGGCCTTGGCGACGATCTTTTGCACGACGGTGCTCTTGCCCGAGGCCGAACCGCCGGCGACAAGAAAGAGTAGGGGTCGCATAGGATGCCTCCTTGGCGTCTTTTGTCAGCTTTGTTGTCCTGGGAAAACGGCCTCGTCCGTCGGGGGAAGGCCGTTCATTCGTCGAGAAGGATGGTCACGTCTTCTGTCGCCGGGTCGATTCTGTAGAGGCGATCGGTCTCGTCCGTGCGGTAATAGATCCAATGGTTGACGATGATGATGTCTCGGACATCCGCACCGACTTCGGCCACGAGCCTCTCGTTGCCGGTTTCTAGATGGATTCGACGCAGATCCCCCTCTTCCAGGAAATAGAGATGTTCACCGTCATAGTTCAACTGCCGGATGGCGCCGGAAGGACTCTGATACAATTCCACGAGCTCTTCGGTGTCCGAATCGTAGGTGTAGAGGCTTCTTTCTCCTTCCCTCGTGGCGATGAGGGCGATTTTCGATTTGAGGTCCTGGTCGAAATCCATGAAGACCATCTCGTCGATGCCGTCGAGCTCATCGGACAGATTGGCGTGTGTGACCCTGCCCATGAAATCACGGTCAGAACGGAGATCGATCTGGACCGCGTCTCCCGGCACATAGAAGACGCGGCTCCGGAAGACGTTCAAGAGGCTTGTTCCTCCTACCGATTGGGAACCATACTGATTCGTTTCCGGATTGAAGCTGCCCATGACGGGTCCATCGGACCAGGGGTCATCATGGTGGATGACATAAAGCCGGGTGCCGAGGCGGATCAGGTGGTCGTGATCGATCTCCGAAAGCACCTCGGTCTCGTTTTCGGTCAAATCATGGCGCATGAGCCAGCCTTCGGCCGAGGTCAAAAAATAGAGGACATCGTTGTGGAGGTTCAGATGTTCCACGACGCCCTCTTCTGCCATGGTGAAGATATGGCTTCTCACCCTGCTCGCGGGGTCATAGCTGAAGACGGACGGACCGACGGCATAGTAGTGGAGGGCGTTTATTCCATCATAGAGAGCGAGACCGCTGTTATGCGCATTACCGTTGGTGTTGCCGTGGCTGAGCAAATGGACGGAGGTCTCCTCTGTCCTGAGTGTGTTCTCTTCTGTGTCATTGTCGTCATCGTCGTCATCGAGATCGTTCGTGTCGTTGTCGTCACCATTCGTGCCGTTGTCGACGATACCGTTCTCGGGATCTGCGTCTGTACCGTTCTCGTCATCGCCGGCACAAGCTGTCAGGGTCATTGCCAAAACCAAGGCCAAGAACAGCGGGAAAAGCCATCTCTTCGGCATGTTGACACATCCCTTTTAGTTTTTTTTATAGGCACATTATCTCATGAAACCGCCCGAACCACAACAAACAATGTGCAAGCCGAAAGGAATCCCGGGGTAATAGACCCGGAACCGGAGTGGCTTGGGCGGGAACCGAAGACCCGAACCATCATTCGGGGGGATCGGGCGGGGAGACATGGGTGTTGCCCAATTCCTCGAGTACATAATCCTTAGTGACACGTTCTTCCGCCATCCGATCATATATCGTGAAGGTGATGGTTATGTCTTCCCCGTTCTCGTGGATTTCGAACATCTCGAGGTCGACGCTTTCGGGATCCTCCCCGAGCAGGACCAACATGTCGTCAGTGTGGGAATCTTTCAGCACGTATCGTCCTGTCTCGAACTCGAGGAACCATGAGGGATCGTAGTCGGAAATACCGATGTCTTGCAGTTCTGCGAGATAGAGGTCGAGGACCGTGTTTTCTTCGGTGGGGTTTTCCCATCCGAATTCCTCGAAGGTGCCGGTTTCGGGGTCATAACCGATGAAATAGGAGCTGTACCAAAGCGAGGTCTCCTCTGCTTCCACCAGGTAGGTCCACATAGGTGGGCCTTCCTCTGTGCCATCGTAGTGCAGGGTGCGCTCGGTGGCGTATTCTGTCAATTCGAAGATGCGCAGTTCTTCTCTGAAAGGATGTGTTTCCGGATAGTGCGTATGGATTCTCAGCGTCACATTCTCCGTTTCCAAAAACATCCAAAGCGGCGGCAATTCTTCCACGGTCGATCCGCAGGGTTCATAGTCTTCTATGTTGATTCTGGGGGTTGTGCCGATATCGGTGAAGGTATGGGTGATGTGACTCGGCTGATTGATGTCCAGCGGTGGAGCATGCATCGAGGCATGGATGCTGAAGCCGTCATCATGGACGATGATCTCGTATGCGAACAAGAGCAGGCCGGGATAAATGTTGTGACCGGCTTCTTCAAGATGGGCCTCTTTGATTCTGAAGCCGTGCACCGTCCGCTCCAGCCAGGATTCCTCGAGATTCGCGATATAGAGCATGTTCCGCGCGTATTCAAAACGTTGATCGTTATACAGGCTAAACTGGTCGTGGTTGATGACTTCCTTGTTCGTATAGCAACCGGCGGCCGGACAAATCTCATACTTGTAGAATACGGGATAATCCCAGGTGAGGATGACGATCTCGTCACCATAATCATAGTAATATGTCTCTCCATGGCGTATGATCGTGTGAGCGAACGGTTCACCGTCAAAACCGAGCCCGTGGTCGGCGAAAGTCAAAAAATGCGTGGTGATGACCTCATAATACTCGCCGTGATAATCGAAGACGATGAACCAGCCGACGTCATGATCCTCGGGATTCCAGTCGGGGTGCCAGTCTTCGGGTTTTGCCATGTGGTCCGTCATGATGACGAGTTCGGTCGTGTCTTTGAAAGCGTTGGCCCCGATATTCGTGACACTGGCCGGGATGTGGATGTTCCTTAGATCCGCCATCCCCGCGAACGCCCGCTCGCCGATCACTTCAATCCCGTCGGTGATGACGACCTCTTCGACGTCGGCTATTCCCATGAACGCATCATCGGCGATGCCCTTGACGGTGTAGCCGGCGATCCAGTGCGGAATCACGAGCATCTCTTCATCCCCCGTGTAGGATGTGATCATGATCCGTCCATCAGCCTCGATATCAAACGTGAAGGGCGAAAGTTCGGCGGGCGCATACATGAGCGTCCCCTCAATCAGGGCTTCAAGCCAGGATGCTTCATCCTCTTCATAACCGGGATGGTGCTTGAGGTATATCTCATAGGCGCTCATGCCATCCGTCGGTATGTCGATATCCAGATACTCGACGGTGCCGTCGGTCAGTTCGACTCGCAAAACACCGTCTTCTTCGACCTCGATTGAAGCGATCCCGATGCCATCCTCGCCGGGCTCTCCCTTGGGACCGGTGAGCGAGGCGAGTTCGACGAGGTCTATCCATCCCGGTGTCCCCGCATATTGCCATTGGATATGGTCGTCATAGACACGGAAGAGAACTTCTTTTCCGTCTTGTCCGTCTTCTCCCCGGGAACCGATCAAAAGATCGAGGCTGACGAGGTCGTTCCATACATCATCACCGTCATGCCTCCACTGTATATGAGTGTCGCTCACCTGCATGACGACTTCGCTTCCGTCTTCTCCCGTCTCGCCTTTAGGTCCGACCAATAAAGCGAGTTCGACGAGGTCCGTCCATTCGGCTTCACCCGCATACTGCCATTGGATGTGGCCTTCGGCGACGCGCAAGACGATTTCCCTTCCGTCCTCGCCGGGTAGGCCTTCCGGACCGCGCACACTTTCGAGCCATTCTTCGTAGGTGCCGTCAAAAGCCTCGGCCGCGACGGCCTTTTCATAGATGGCTTGCAGCTGCATGGTGAGTTCGTCGGGCTCTTCGGTCTCTTCTTCTCGGAAGAGGTTGCAGCCTGAGAGAAAAAATCCTGAAAAAAGCAAAACCCCGATCCATACGATCCTTTTCATCTTTGTCACCCTTGTCCTTTCCGGATTCTTCTTAGAAA
>PWYL01000040.1 GCA_003568315.1 Mollicutes bacterium
CCCGCCGCAATCCGCTCTTCGGGGTGGATGAAAGGCAAAGCCCCTTCGAGCGTGCTTTTCAATTTGATGGAGACTTCCTCTTTATAGATGGCGCGGATCGTCATGGATGCGGTGGGAACGAAGGTGTGCACGGCTTCTTCGCCGAGTGTCTCACCGTTTTCCGTGTCTATCCAATGGGAAAAGACGTGACCCGCGAGTTCGCCCGCATGAAGGGTGACGGACTCTCCCTTCTTGATGGGAACGGCAGGTTCGACGGAAAGGGGAGCCTCCGCGGGAGAGCTTTCCAAGACGATTTCGAGCGTCTCGTCTGTCTTTGTGCAAGAAGCGAAAAAAAAGGCGGCGACGAGAAGGAAAAACGCAAAAAGGCATTTCATGGGACGTCTCAAGGAACACCACCTCCAACCTCTCTCATCATGGATAATTATACGCCACAATAAGCGAAACCGCCAGCATACGTTGCGAAAATCATTCTTTCTTGTGAGAAAAAAGTGGTGCCGCTTTCTTCAAGGCTTCCATGCGGTTTTTTACTCCCAGTTTGCCGTATATGCGGTTAATGTGGGTCTTGATGGTCGCTATCGAGATATGCAGGTCTTCCGTGATGCGCTGGTTGGAAAGACCACGAACCATGAGGCCGAGCACTTCCCTCTCCCTTTCGGTGAGACCGAAAGCGGCGTGTTCCTTCGGCCGGATGTATCCGGCGAGACGGAAGACGAATCGGGCTCCCCCTTCTTCCAAACGGTCGCTTCTTTTGGAAAGAAATACGTCGATATGCCGTTTCAAAAGATTCCCTCTGAGGACGAATGGGGCATAGAGACCTTCTTTGGATGCATAGTGGATTGCCTCGAAAAGCGTGTTGAAAAGCCCCTTCTCATCCCCTGCGGCCTCCTTCATGCGGGCCTTCACCAACAAAGCCTCGACGAGATAGAGAGAAAGCCTTTCTTTCCTCAGTCTCTCCAAGAGCTTCCGCAAGTTCTCCTCATGGGACTCGTCGCACGCTTTGTCCAAGACTGCGAGTTCGATATGGACAAGCTCGTCCTCGATTCGGTTGACCCCGGCCTTCTTTTTCTCCGCATAGATTCTTCTAAAACTCTCCAGATACTCTTCAGTGCCTTCAAAATGCATGAGATATCTCGTCGCATGGGCGAAAAAGGGGCTCTTTTCGATTTCGGCCGTCTCATGGAGACGCTTGAACATGGCCAGGGCTTTTTCTTCATCCCCCCGGAGGGTGTGAATCTCCATCATGTTCATCATGTAGCCGAGTTGCACGAGATGGAAACCCGCTTTCTCTTCAGCGAGGGCTTTCTTTAACAGTTCTTCGGCTTTGTCCAGATGCATCCCCTTCAAGAACACACCGGCCTTGCCGGCATGGATTGCCGCGCGGATAGGGGCGATCACCGGTGCCTTCCCGATGAGGCGTTCAATCTCGTAGAAGCTTTGCCTGGCCTCGGCGAGACGGCCCGAGTGTTCGTGGATCTGCGCCTCGAGAAGCCGCGCATAACACTCGAGATAAGGGTTCTTCCGCTCTTTCGCATAGCGGAGGGCGTCCTTTCCGAGCGAAAGCGCAATCGCGAACTCGTCACGATAGAAGTGCTGCACGGCGATGTGCAGTTCCAACATGATTTTCGTGGTCTTGGAGAGTCGCAAATGGTCGATCCATTCCGTGATGGTCTCGCCGCTCGCATTTTTCCCCGTCAAGGAGAGTTTCCGGATGTCGTCTTGGCGGAGGATGGCCAAAAAGAGCTTGATGAAGTCGCCGTGTGCATCCTTGTGCAGAGGCAGAAGGCTTTCGAGAAGTTTCTCCCCTTCGCCGATCTCGAGATTCATGAGATGATAGAAGGCACGACGGATGGAAAGGTCGAAATCCTTTTTGAGAAACTCCACGGGAATCTTCATGAGCGCTTCATCCGCCACATCATCAATGGCGTGATTGAGAACGCGCATGGCGTCTTCCGCGCAATCAGCCTTCAGGTGGTTGTCGACGGCCTTGTCCCATTCGGCGTTCTCTTCGTGGAAACGGGCGATTTTCGCGAAGAGGGGCTTCCCCTCTTCAACAGGCAGTTCTCTGAGCTTGGAAAGCAAGAACGCCCGGAAAAGGGGATGGAACGAATATTCCGCATTGTCGGAAGAAGCCTCGATGACCATGTGTTCTCGCGCAATCTCGCGCAAGAGGACATCCCCCTCCTCGATGTCCGTGAGCTTTCGCAGGGCGGCGGCGCCGAAGGCGCGCAAGGGGGCAAGCTGCAGGAAAGCTTCCCGGATTTTTGGCGGAAAGGTCCGGTATACCGTCTCGTTCAGATAGTCCACGGCCGGTCCGGCAAGCGTTGTGAAATCTTCCTCTATGGTCATGCCGTGCATCCTTGCCACAAGCAATAATTGCAATCCCCCTACCCACCCTTTGGCCAAGGCGTGGATCCTTTCAGCCTCTTCGTAACATAATTCCTTGTCTTTTTCGTTGAGAAAGGCGAGCGACTCCGCTTTTTCGAAAAGGAGGTGGGCTTCGTCGAAGACGACCGCTTCGCCCTTCACGACAAAATCATGCAGTTGCACGGGGTGTTCTTTCCGGGAAGCGAAAAGGAGCCGCACATTGTCGGGAGCGTGGGTGATGAGCATCGAAAGCGCCTCCACAAGGGTGTCGCTTTCGACATGATGGAGGTTGTCGACAGCGATATAGAGTGAACCCTCTTCTTCCGCCAAGGCGTTCAAGAAGAAGGCGAGCACACTTTTCAGGGCTTTTTCGTCCTTGGCCGAAAGAAAGGCCTCACGCAAAGAAGGTAGGTCCATGGCGACCTTCCCCTCCAAGGCGTAAAGGAGGGGGTGGAAGAAACGTTGCGGAAAACCGTCGCCCTCTTCAAGGGCGAAATAGACGCCCTTTTCTTCTTCACGCAAAAAGGCGGCCAGAAGCGTAGTCTTCCCCGTCGCCGGGCCGCCTTGTATGTGGATGATGCGTTTGTCCAAAGCGAATTTCTCGTTCCTTGTGAACGTGTCGATCCAGGGGTCTTTCTGTTTGGGTAAACGGAACTTGCTTGCGAGGAGGGTATCCATCTCATCACCTGCCAAGTCCCATTTTACCCCAGCATCCCTTCCAACTCAATACTTGCCCAAAGACATTTTCTTCTTGATCACGAATCCGCTCGCCAAAAAGAGGGTGCCGCTCAAAGCGAGAACGAAGAACGCGTGCAGATTCAGCCAGTTCCCCGCGATGACTTTTTCCGTGGCCTCGAGGATGTTTCTTTGCGGCATGGCGCGGATCAAGAAATCCAAGACCGCGTTGTCGGTCTCATAGGGGATGAAGGCACCGGAAAGCAGTGTCGTCGTGATGATGATGAGCACAAAGAGCGAAGCGGCGTTGTCGCGGATGTCGATCGCGCTCACAAGCAGCAATGCCAACGAGACCCCGAAGCACAAAGCCAAGAAGAACACCCAGGCATAAGCCGCGAGACTCATGCCGATCTCCCGATTGAAGACGGTGCCGGCGAAAAAGAGGGTGGCAAGAGCGATGAGTCCGACGGCAAGAACGGCATAGAGCACGATGCCCGTTAGATAGGTCCTGAGTTTCAAAGGGCTCGAGGCCATGCGTTTCAAGGTGCGCGCCTTTCGGTCCTCGATCAGAAAGTCGAGATAGAAGATGGCCTGCATCATGATGATCATCATCGTGATGCCGACGATGCGCAAGGCCGGATTGGCATCGGTCTCGAAGAACTCGCTCGCATCTTCGCCCGCGAGCAATGCTTGTACGACCGAGGCGACCTTTTCATTTGTGAGGGAGACCACTTCATAGTCGCCGTCGGCATAGACGATCGAGGCGTCATAATGACCCATGACGAGGGCGGATGTCGGCGGAGGCGAATCCAGATGTTCGACGTTCAGATATTCGCTTTCTTTCGGCATCATCTCTTTTGGTCCGCTGTAAGCCGCATGCAAGGCGGCGCCATCCGTCGTGGTGATGACGATGCCGATCACGACAAAGACCGTCGTCAAAAACACAGAAAGAACGATATAGTAGGGTTCGGCGCGAAGACGCGCCGTCATGGACATGAGTACGCTTCTCATACATAGTCCTCCAATCGGAAGCTTTTTTTGCAGACTGCCAGAAATATCAGGATGAGCCCCGCGAACACGGCAAGAATGGGAAGGGCGAGCGAGACGTCGTCATCGAAGATGATCCGGAAGGCGCCCTCGAGGACCCAACGGGCCGGCGAGACCACGCTCGCGCGAGCGAAGGTCTCGCCGAGGATGCGGGGATGGAAGAAGATGCCGCCCATGAAGGCGAAGAGGATGTTCAACACACCCAGAAGCTGGTTCGCGCTCTCTTCGTCTTTGAAAAGGATGGCCATCGTCACCCCGAGCGTGCTCGCAAAGAGCGACAGTCCGCCGACAAGAGCGAAGAAGGGAAGGAAACCCCCGCCGTAATCCACCCCGTAGAGCAAAAAGAACAATAACGAGAGGAGACCGAGGCAAAGGACGGCGAACACGAAAGTCGAGACGATCTTCGAGACATAGATCTGCCAGCTTTTCACGGGGGAGTAGCCGATCCGCAGATTCGCCTTCTTAACCGAGACCTCCATGAACGTGTTCGGCGAGATGATGGAGATGTTCAGGGCCGTGAAGACAAGAATCGACACGGCGTAGTAATCGTGGGCGCTCACGGTGTCGCTTGCGAACATGCCGCCGCTCATGCCGCCGATGATGGCCACAAGGAGAAAGGGAAAGAGCGTGTTCGCGAAAAGGAGGGCC
>PWYL01000019.1 GCA_003568315.1 Mollicutes bacterium
CCTTTTTCCGGTCGAATGGCTCCAGTTCATGTTCATGCTGATGTAGCGCCAGAGTCTTTTCACGATACGCGGGAAACTGACGAGCATGATCTCCAAGGGGGTGATGAAGACGAAAGAGAGGGGATGGACGAACTCGTAGTCGGAGGCACCCAGAAAAGCCATGATGACGGCATTGGAGAGCACGGTGACGATGACGACTTTGACGATATCTTCGAACCCCACATGGCTCATCATGAGACGATAGAGCCCGAGGAGGACGAAGGTGACAATCTTCAAAAGGACGATGATGGGAATCAGGATGAAGAAACGTTGGATATTGACCGTTGTATCAAGAAAAGCGAACAAGAGCACGGCGAGACCGAAGGAAGTGAAAATGGAAAACGCATCCAATACAAAAAGCTGCGCCGTCCGGATGATGCGTCTTCTTTTTATCGATGGTGTCATGCGATTCTCCTCCTTATCCCGTGTGTGACGTGATGTTTCTATGTGTCGGTGTGATGAACTTCAGTACCAGGTTTTCCCCTTATTCCCCGTAGTAATAGTAATAGTCCATGTAACGGTGGTCTCTTTTCCGTACTCGGGTGAGCACACCGCCCAGGATGTTCGCCCCGTTCTCTTTCAAGGTCTTGAGGATGGTCTCGGCCGAAGAGACATCGGTCTCTCTCGAGGCCACGACGAAGATGGTGCCGTCGGTGTAGCCCGACACAATCGTCGCGTCCGCCACCGCCGACATCGGCGGGGTGTCGATGATGATCTTGTCATAGAGGCCCTTGAAGGAAGTGATCAAGTCCTTGACCTTCTTGCTCATGAGGAATTCGGCCGGATAGGGCATCCTCTCTCCCGCGGTCAGGACATGGAGGTAATCTGAGGCCTTGTGGACGGCCTCCTCTTTGGGGACATTCTTGACGATAATATCACTGAGACCCGTTTCGTTGGGGATATTGAAGGCGCGGTGGATCTTTGGTTTCCGGAGGTCCATGTCGATGATGAGGGTCTTCACCTCGGCTTGGGCATAGACTGTTGCCAGGTTCAGAGCGGAGACGGTCTTTCCTTCCTTGGCGTAGGTGCTTGTGAGGTTTATGACTTTGAGTTCTTTGTTGAAGGTGGAGTATTCGATGTTCGTGCGGAGCTTCCGGTATTGTTCGGCGATGACGCCGGCAGGCTCCTGGGCGGAGATGATATGATAGCTCTCATCCGTGGCGTTTTTGTTTTTCAAGACTTCGAACATTATTCCTCCACCTCTTTGTCCATGGCGTATTCGGGGATGGTGCCAAGTACGCGGAGATTGAGTTTCGTCTCCAGATCTTTCGTCGATTTCACGCTTCTGTCGAAAAACTCGATGCCAAAGACCACGAGTACCCCGACCATGCCCCCAAGCACAAAGCCCACCGCCATGAAGAGGGGGCGGTTGGGACCGCTCGGGAGTACCGAAATCTCGGCCGTATCGAGTATCTCGACAGGATAGAGGCTTTCCATCTCGTCGGACAAGTCCTCCATGATGCCCACGATGGCATTCGCCATGAGGGCCGCTTCGGCGGGATCCTGTGATTCCACCCCGAACTTGATGACGATGGAATCCCCCCGGCCGCGGCGGACATCGATCATGTCGCGGATGAATTTGTCCGAATAGGTGAGGTCGAGTTCCTCACGGATGAGTCTTGTGACCCGGCGGCTCTCGGCGACTTCGGTGTAGGTGTCCACCATGCGTTGGCTGAGCTGGAAGTCGATGTGTTCACCCGCCCCCGTGTCGACCGCGACAAGCACACTCGCTTCCGACGTATAGACATCGTCACGGATGCCGTAGGCATACGCCGCGGTAAGCGCCAACACCGCCAAAAGGGAGATGGCGACGACATACCAGCGGGAAAGCAGCATGCGGAACAGTTCCATCAAGTCGATTTCTTCGGTGTTTCTCTCTTCTTCCATAGTCGTTCCTCCTGCGATTTATTGGTCCTTCCCCGAAAATCGGGGATTTGTTTCCGGTTGTCTTGAGCCTATATTCTACCAAATACACACACTTTCCGCAATGAAAGAAACGCACCTCGGCAAATCCGGGAAAGTTGCTCTTGATATGGGGGAAAACCTTGAGAACGTGATGTCTGTGCCTTGAAAAAAGCCATGTGCCGGCAAAAAAGGCGTCCGCGCACACCGTGCGCGAAGCGCCTTATGGCCTCATCCTTTTCCCACCGACAAAAACAAGGGCGGCAATGCCACGCAAAAAGACGCCTGCCAGCGTCGTGGTGGGTGAACACGCTCGTTTGTCCATTGTTTCCTCGACGAAGTGGTAGTGGTAGTTGTTTCCAAAGGTTCCCATCGCCATCCCCGCTTCCTTGTCACTAACATTCTATCACAAGAAGGAACAACTTGTAAGTGGCGAACTTCATTTCTTCCTAGGCCTTCCATCCTCTCATGAGCGTATTCGTTGGTTCCATGGGGCTTTTCTCTTATAGGATTTTCTCTCTCGTGTACTACCGAAAGTTGCGATGGATGATCCGATCATAAGCCTCTCCCACCTTCTCTGTTTGGTGGGCGGGGAAGACAGATGCTATAATGGAGATAATGAATGAGGGGGTGTCTCCATTCAACATAAACTAAGTCCCGGTCCGCTCCTGGATGAGAACGGATGTCTCATCGAAGCGGGCTATCACACGGAACCCGTCAAAACCTACGACAAAGAGAGAATCGGCACATCAAAGATGCGCAGGAAGGAATGGGACTATTTCTTCATCCGGGGCGGCACCTTCGGTCTCGCCTTGACCCTCGCCGACAACGCCTACCTGGGTCTGGCAAGCATCACGTTCTTCGATTTTTCGCTGAAAGCCTACACCACGAAAACGAGACTCTTCCCTTGGACCATGGGGAAGATGGGCCTACCGGAGACATCCAAGGAAGGAAGCATCTCTTTCCGAAAGAAGGGTCTTTCTTTTGCATACACCTATGAAAAAGACAAGAAGCACCTGCAGGTGGAATATGACAATTTCTCTGCCAAGATGCCCTTGCAAGCGGATATCACCCTCTATGATGTGCCCGGGGATTCCCTGGTCATCACCATCCCCTTCCGCAAAAAACCAAGACACTTCTACTACAACGAGAAGGTCTTGGCCATGAAAGCGAAAGGAAAAATCAAAGTGGAAGGGAAAACGTATACACTTCCTGAAGAAAGTTTGGGTATCCTTGACTGGGGCCGGGGTGTCTGGCCCTATCGTGTCAAATGGTATTGGGGCGCAGCCCAGGGCTATGTGGGAGACAAACGCTTCGCTTTGAACATCGGCACGGGCTTCGGTGACACATCAAAAGCCACAGAAGACATGCTTTTTGTCGATGGCAAGGCGCATAAGCTGGGTAATGTCACCTGGCAGGTTTCCTTGGATGACCAAGGGAAACCCCGCCACATGGAACCCTGGTCTTTCCATTCGGACGATGACCGCCTGCAGATGGATTTCACACCCCTCGTGGACAGACATGACCATACGAGCCTTGGCATCATCATGACCGACCAGCACCAAGTCTTCGGACACTTCCGAGGGAAAGCCAGGTTGGATGACGGTGAAGAGGTTTCCTTCCGAGACCTCTTCGGCTTCGCCGAGATCGTGAAGAACCGCTGGTGAATAAACAGACCATGTTCAAAATCAAAAAGACCAACACACAAAAAAGGGTCCTCTTTCCGGGAAAGACCGAAGGCCCCTTTTTCAGGGGGAACGGGGTGCGACAACAAAGGTTCTATGGTCCGTATTTGTTCTTTCCCGAAACGTGCTTGCAAGATGCGGGCGTCGCTTCCTTGGGTGTTTTTTATCATAATTATTATAATTACGTGACATTTTGTCAGGTTTTTTCTTCACAATATCTGATACTTTGGTATAATTATGGTGAGTATCCAGTTGAAAGCCTGTTTTACAAGTGTATACCCTCCAACCGTGCTTTCTTTTTCGTTGCAAACATTTTCTTATCCTGTGAGGAGGACTACCATGAAGAAAGACCCCACCTATGAGAAACCACGCGCAGAAGTCATCGAGTTCGAACTGGAAGAATCCATCGCTTCAAGTCTCGACCACGGACCGAACCTGAGTTGTGGCGAGGAGATCTTCGGCATGGGAGGCGACAAACAGTGAAAAGACTGTTGCTGATCGCCTGCCTTTTCTTTTTCTCCCTGACAACCGCCGCGTTGCTTCATGCAGGCGAAGGGGAAGGCAAAACCGTCAATGTCAATTTCACCACCTATTTCGATGAGGGGAATGCCCCCGGCGACATCATTCAAGACCTGGCTTATGGCTCCAAGATAGCTTTCGATGGTAATATCGCGGAGGATGCACCGGAAGATTATGAATTCGCCTATTGGATCGTGAACGGCAAAATCCGTGCGGATCTCGCGAAAGACCACGAATTCATCGTCCGGAACAACATGGACATCAAAGCCCTCTTCTCTCCGGATGTTGAGCACCTCGCCGTCTTCATGGACGCGAATGAGGACTTGATTGAAATCAAGTACACAGATGATGGTAGTGTCGCCGCGCCGGAAGACCTCCCCGACAAAC
>PWYL01000050.1 GCA_003568315.1 Mollicutes bacterium
CGGGAAATACCTTTTCAATATCGCTTGTGTACAGGGAAAACTGTACATTTTTTTATTTTTAGACAAGAAAAAGGGCTGCAAGAATGAAATCAATTAAGATTCCATTTCTTTACAGCCCCTTCATCGTCGCTTTCGCGATTTGCAATCTTCCTTCGAGTGTGTAGGGACTTCTCGCGGAGACCATGAGGAAGTCTCCCTTTTGCACGGTTTCCCCGTCGATCGTACCCTCTCCGGCCAAGACGGCGAGGTAGTCGCCGTGCTCATGGGCCCTCCTTCTGTTTGAGCCTTCTGTCTCGATGATTCCGAAGCCGAAAGCGGCATCAAGAGGCAACTTCCTCTTGACGTCCTCATCGGGGACTTTCACGACAGATAGGGCCTCTTCGATGTGGAGAGGCCTCTCTTTGCCGGCGAGTTTCCTTCCGTAATCGTAGAAGCGGTAGGTGATGTCGCTCGATTGTTGGACTTCCAAGAGGAGCACGCCTTTGTTGATGCCGTGGAGAGTTCCCGCTCCGATGAAGAAGAAGTCGTCTTTTTGTACGGGGACCCGTTGGACATGGTTCTCGAGGGATTGTTCCAAGACGGCTCTGCGCAAGACATCCTTGTCCTTCGCCTTGTGGCCGATGATGATGTCGGCGCCCTTTTCGGCATGAAGGACATACCAACACTCGCTCTTTCCGAAAGACTTTTCTTGTTTCGCCCGGCAATCGTCGGGATGGACCTGGATGCTCAAGTCTTGTGCGGCGTCGATGATCTTCACGAGGATGGGGAAAGAGGAAGAAGGGAAATGCCCGAAGAGTTCCGGGTGTTCTTCATAAAGCGTCGAAAGCTTCGTTCCCCGGAAGGGGCCTTTCTTCACTTTGGTCTCGCCGTGCGGATGGGCGGATATTCCCCAGCATTCGCCGATGTTTTTTGCGGGAAGGGCGAAACCGAAGTGTCTTTCGAGATTGTCGCCGCCCCACATCTTCTCTTTGAAGAGGGGCTCGAAAAAGATAATCATGCGTATCACCGCCACTATTGTATCACGGAAAGGGCGGAATCCTCACGTTTTGCCATGAATCCGCAAGATTTAGCAGGAAGAGGGCTTGTTGTCGGAAGCGGAGGGGTGTGATACACTGATAGCAGAAAACAAGGGAGAAGGGGATAGATTGGACTACGAACGGAAGTATCTCGAACTATTGAGCAAACGTTATCCGAATGTGCAGACGGCGAGCACCAAACTCATCAATTTGAGTGCCGTCTTGAACCTGCCCAAAGGCACCGAACATTTCATCGCCGACATCCACGGCGAGTATGACGCCTTCAACCATTTCTTGAAAAACGCTTCGGGCATCATCCGCCAAAAGATCAACGACCGTTTCCATGAATGGTCCGAAGAAGAAAGAAGACGGCTCGCTTTTTTCATCTATTACCCGACCGACATGATCGACAAGTACCAACGCCGCATGACGAACGGCGAGTTCGATTCTCTCGTCCGAAAGACCATCAAGGGCATGGTGGAGCTCGCGAGGATGCTCGTCACCAAATACACGAAACAATATGTCATCGGCATCCTCCCCGGAGAGTTCAAATCCATCATCGAGGAGCTCCTCTATGAATCGGAAGACCACGAGGACAAGAAGCACTATTATGACGCCATCCTCGATGCCGCCTTCCGGACGGAAAGGGACAGAAAACTCCTCGTGGAGCTCTCCCGCTTCATCCGTCATCTCGCGGTCGACCGCCTCCATGTCGTGGGGGACATCTTCGACCGCGGCCCGAAACCCCATCTGGTGATGGAACGCATCATGCGCCAGCGCCAGGTCGACATCCAATGGGGCAACCACGACATCATCTGGATGGGCGCGGCGAGCGGCTGCAAGGTCTGCATCGCGAACGTCATCCGCATCGCCGCCCGCTACAACAACCTCGATTGTCTCGAGGACGGCTACGGCATCAACCTCCGTCTGCTTGCGGCCTTTGCCAACAAGACTTACAAGAACGACCCTTGCCGGGCCTTCTATCCCAAAGCGAAGACGAAGATCGCCCTCGACGAATCCGACAACAAATTCGTCGCCCGCATGCACAAGGCCATCACCATCATCCAGTTCAAACTCGAGCGAGAGGTCATCGCGAGGAATCCCGATTTCGACCTCGCCGACAGACTGCTCTTGGAAGAAATCGACCATGAGAAAGGCACCATCGAGATCGACGGAACATCATACGAACTCGCCGACAAGAACTTTCCCACCGTCGACCCCGAAGACCCTTACGCCCTCACCGAAGAAGAAGCGCGTATCATCAACCATCTGACCCAACTCTTCCTCCACAACGAGATGTTGCAGAAGCATGTGCGCTTCCTCTTCCGCAAAGGTTCCATCGTCCACAAGACGAACGACGTCCTCCTTTTCCACGCCGGGATCCCCATGAATGAAGACGGCTCCTTCATGGTCCAAAGGATCGACGGGAAGGACTATAAGGGCAAAGCGCTCATCGACCGTTACGAGATGAAAATACGGAACGCCTATCTCAACCGCTACAAGAAGAAAAACCCCGAAAGGGACTACTTCGTCATGCTCTGGCAGGGAAAGACGAGCCCCCTTTTCGCCAAGAGTGCCATGAAGACCTTCGAACGGTATTTCATAGAAGACGAAAAGACCCATGAAGAGACCATGAACCCCTACTTCACCCTGCGGGAGGAACAAGACACGCTCGAGAGACTCTTCCGCGAGTTCGGCATCGACCCGAAAAAAGGCAAGACCATCAACGGCCACGTCCCCCTCGATGTCACCAAGGGACATGATGTGGTGCTCGCCGACAAAAGGATCTATCTCATCGACGGCGGCATGAGCAAACAATACGCCAAAAAGACTTCCATCGGCGGCTACACTCTGATCAGCGATTCCTATTCCTTCCACCTGGTCTATCACAGCCGTTTCTCTTCTTATGAAGAACTCATCGAAGAGGAGAAGGACATCGTCAGCGTCACCCACAGTGAAGACATCCGCGAAAGAAGGACCTATATCTACGACACCGACCAAGGCGAGGAATTGAGAGAAGAGATCGAGGACCTCGACAAGCTCATACGGAACTATCGCGAAGGGGTCTTGAAAGAACAAGAGCCCGAGTGAGTCGCGAGGACCTTCCGCTCGGATTTCTCACATATATCGCTCGAAAAAGCCGTCCACACCTTATGAAACGCTATGTTGTAAAAGTTATGAAAAGTGCATATCACGTGCGATAAAGCGGATTCTACGTTACATTACAAGTGTGACGTGACGTCCGCTTTTCTTTTTTTCCCAAAAACAAAATGGAAAATTTCTAAACAAGGAGGGGTCCCCATGGTCCTCGACAATTTCAAGGATTGGAAGATGGAAACCTTCTCCATCCTTGACAAGAACGGAAAAGTCACAAACAAAGAGAAAGAACCGAAAATCGACAACGACACCCTCGTGAAGATGTACAAGACGATGGTCTATACCCGCATGGCGGATGAACAGGCGTTGAAATACCAACGCCAGGGACGCATGCTCACCTTCGCCCCCGTCAAGGGGCAAGAGGCCGCCCAAGTCGGCCCCATGGCCGCAAGCGACAAGGGTGACTGGCTCGTTCCCGCCTTCCGCGAGATGGCCGCCATGCTCTACAAGGGAGTGCCTTTGCAGAAACTCTACCTCTATTGGTACGGAAACGAACAGGGTTCCCATTTCGGCGAGGGTTCCCACATCCTCCCCGTCAACGTGCCCATCGGCAGCCAGGTGAACCACGCCGCCGGCATCGCCTACGCATCGAAACTGAAGGAAAGTGGCGAAGCGGTCATCGCCTTCATCGGCGATGGCGGCACGAGCCACGGTGAGTTCCACGAAGGCATGAACTTCGCCGGCGTCTTCGACCTTCCCCTCGTCACCATCATCCAAAACAACCACTATGCGATCTCGACGCCGAGAAGCAAACAGACGAAAGCCGCGAGTCTCGCCCAGAAGGCGCACGCCTACGGCATTCCGGGAGCATTGGTCGACGGGAATGACCCCTTGGCCATGTATGTCGTGACGAAAGCGGCGCTCGAGCGGGCCAAGAAAGGCGAAGGTCCGACGCTCATCGAAGCTTTGACCTACCGTCTCGGCCCCCACACGACAAGCGACGACCCCACGATCTACAGAAGCGACGAAGAAGTCGAAGAATGGAAGAAGAAGGACCCCATCATCCGCATGTACAAGTATCTTTCCAACCGCAATCTCTGGAACAAGGAAAAAGAGGAGACTTTGCGGAAAGACTACAAGAAAGAGATCCAAGACACCTTCAAGGCAGTCGAGAAGCTGCCCGCTCCCACCCTGGATGAAGTCTTCGACTACACCTACACCGAAATGCCCGAATATCTCCAACGCCAAAAAGAAGCCCGCAAAGCCCAAGCGAAAAGCGGAGGTGACAGATGATGGCGGAAATGACACTGCTCAAAGCGATCAACACCGCATTGCACGAACAGATGGAAAAAGACGATTCCGTCGTGGTCTATGGCGAGGACGCAGGTTACGAGGGCGGCGTCTTCCGCGTCACGGCGGGACTGCAGAAAGCCTTCGGGGAAAAACGCGTCTTCGACACCCCGATAAGCGAAGCCGCGATCCTCGGGAGCGCCGTCGGCATGGCCGTGGCGGGACTCCGTCCTGTCCCCGAGATCCAGTTCTCCGGCTTCATGTTCCCCGGCTACAACCAGATCGCCGTCCACTTGGCGCGGATGCACAACCGCTCCCGCGGGCTCTACAAGATGCCCATCACCATCCGCATGCCCTACGGCGGCGGGGTGCGCGCCCTGGAACACCACAGCGAATCATTGGAGACGCTTTTCGCTCACATCCCCGGGCTGAAACTCGTCATCCCTTCAACCCCCTACGACGCCAAGGGACTCATGGCCGCAGCCATCCAATCGGACGATCCCGTGATCTATATGGAACCCAAACGGATCTATCGCGCCTTCAAACAGGAAGTTCCCGAAAAGGAATACACCATCCCTCTGGGCAAAGCGAAGGTCGTCCAAAAAGGCGAAGACATCACCCTCGTCGCCTGGGGCGCCATGATGCATGAAGCGAGAAAAGCCTTGAAAGAACTCGACGAAGACATCTCCGTCGAACTGATCGACCCCAGGACCATAAGCCCCATCGACACCGACACCATCATGGAAAGCGTGAAAAAGACGGGGAAACTCCTCGTCGTCCATGAAGCGGTGAAGACCTTGGGTATCGGCGCCGAGATCATCTCGCGGGCCAACGAGGAAGCCTTCTTCCGTCTCGAAGCCCCGCCCGTGCGCCTAACCGCACCCGACATCATCGTACCCCTCCCGCAAGGGGAGCACCACCACATGGTGGACAAGGAAAGAATCAAACAAGAAATCAAAAAACTCGCTTCATTCGAAGAGTGAGGAGTGAAACCATGATCAAATTCAAATTCCCCGACATCGGTGAAGGCATCCATGAAGGAAAAGTCCTCAAATGGCTGTATGATGTCGGCGCCAAAGTCGAAGAGGGCGAGACCATGGTCATCGTCGAGACCGACAAAGTGAACGCCGAGATTCCCGTCCCCGAAGACGGTACCTTGAAAGAGAAAGGTGCCGATGTGGGCGAGATGATCGAAGTCGGCGAGATTCTCGCCGTCATCGCCGAAGAAGGCGACGAGGACGAAGAAGAAGAGAAAGAGACCGAAACAGAAAAAGACGAAGAAGAGAGCGAAACGAAAGCGGACGCCGAACAAGAAGAGAGCGCGAGCGTCGTCGGTTCCGTGGAGACATCCGACGAGGTCCTCGAAACAGAAAGCGAAGAAGAAGAGGAAGAAAAAGCGGAAGAAAGGACGCTCGCCACCCCGGCCGCGCGGAAACTCGCCAAGGATCTGGGCGTGGACATCGCTGCGATCGAAGGCTCCGGCGAAAAGGGCCGTATCATGAAAGCCGACATCCACGCCGCGGCGGATAAGAAGAAAGAAAAGCCCGACGCAAGACAAGAAGACATCCCCTCCATGCCCTCCATCCCCAAAGAGGGCACTAGGAGAGAAAAGATCTCTTCACTCAGAAAAAGCGTCGTCAAGGCGATGGACACTTCCAACCGGCTCATCCCCGCCACGACCGTCATGGACGAATTCGACGTGACGGAACTCGTCACATTCCGAAAAACGCAAAAACCCCTGGCCGAAGAAGAGAATGTCAAGCTCACCTATCTCCCCTTCATCGTGCGCGCGGTCATTCTCGCCTTGAAAGAGTATCCCCGCTTCAACGCGAGTTATGACCACGAGACGGAAGAGATCGTCTACAAGGACTATGTGAACATCGGCATCGCCGTGGACACGCCTGAGGGACTCGTGGTCCCGAACATCAAAGATGCCGACAAACTCTCTGTTTTTGCCATCGCCAACGAAATCGGCCGTCTGGCCGAAAACGCGAGGGAGAAGAAACTCACCCTGGACGATCTCCAAAACACCACATTCTCCATCACGAACTATGGCGCCTTCGGCTCCAAACTGGGCACCCCCGTCATCAAGCATCCCGAGGTCGCCATACTCGGCACGGGCGCCATCGAGGAGAAGCCTGTCGTCGAAGACGGCGAAGTCGTCGTCCGCTCCATGTTCCCCGTCAGTCTCACGATCGATCACCGCGTCATCGACGGTGGCGACGCCGGCCGTTTCATGGTACAATTGAAAAGGTTGTTACAAAATCCGGTGTTGCTATTACTGAGATAGGGAGTGAGACTTTTGAAAAAACACGAACTTGTCATCATCGGCGCCGGTCCCGGCGGCTATGTCGCCGCCATCAGGGCCGCGCAACTCGGCATCGACACGGCCATCGTCGAAAAAGAGGCCGTGGGCGGGGTGTGTCTCAATTGGGGCTGCATCCCCACCAAAGCGCTTTTGAAGAGCGCCAAGGTCTATGAGACCTTCAAAAATGCGAAATCCTACGGCTTCCAAGTCGAAAAGGACGCCGTGAAAATCGATTTCAAGAAGGTCATGAAACGCAAAGAGCGCATCGTGAAAAAACTCACGACGGGTGTGGGTTTCCTCCTCAAAAAGAACAAGGTCACCCTGTACGAGGGGGAAGCCCTTGTCGAAGACGCCCACACCATCAAAGTGGCCGATGAGACCCTACAAACCGATAAACTCATCATCGCCACGGGCGCGAGTCCCGCCATCCCGCCGATTGATGGTTTGAAGGCAGGGCTCGAGAAAGGGTTCGTCCTCACAAGCAAGCCTATGCTCGATATCGACCATGTGCCAAAAAGACTCGTCGTCGTGGGCGGCGGTGTCATCGGCACCGAGTTCGCGACCATCTTCAACAGTTTCGGAAGCGAAGTCACCATCCTGGAGAGAGAAGCCGACATCCTCCCCGCCGTTGATGGCGAAGTCAAGGAACACTTCAAGAAGAAACTGAAGAAGGACAAGATCAAAGTCGTCACGAATGCGAACGTCGAAAACATCGAAGAAGGCAAGGTCACCTATTCCCATGAAGGGGAGAAGAAGGAACTCGCTGCCGACAAGGTGCTCCTTGCGGCCGGCATGCGATCGAACATCCGGGGACTGGAAACATTGGACCTCGAGATGGAAAACGGTGCCGTGAAGACTGATGCATTCTTGCGCACGAACGTCGAGGACGTCTATGCCATCGGCGATGTGAACGGCAAGCTCCTCTTGGCCCATGTGGCCTCGAAAGAGGGCATCACCGCCGTCGAACACATGCAAGGCATCGAACGCCCCATGGACTACAACAAGATGCCTTCCGGCATCTACACCTTCCCCGAGATCGCCCAAGTGGGCTTCACCGAAGAGGAAGCGAAAGAAAAAGGCATCGAATACAAAAAAAGCGTCTTCCCGATCACCGCGAACGGCAAGGCGCTCGCCGAAGGCCAATCGGTGGGCCTTGTGAAAATCATCGCCGCCAAAGAGATGAACGAGGTGATCGGCGTCCACATCCTCGCCGAAGGCGCGACCGAGATGATAAGCGAAGCCGTCCTCGGCATGAGTCTGGAGGCTCTGGCCGACGATATCGCCCATGCGGTCCACCCCCATCCCACGCTCTCGGAGATGGTGATGGAGGCCGCCCACGGCATCAAAGACGACCCGATCCACATCTGAAGTCTTGACGAAAACAAGGACCGCCGTTTCCCAAAGAAAGGGAGCGGCGGTCCTTTTCATACAGCGTGGAGTTGCGTCAGGAGAAAGGGTCAGTTGAAGATACAGTCGATGACATCATCGAGGGAGATGTTGAAGAAGTATTCGTCCAAGGGCTCTGCGGCCAAGGCTTCCCGGAAGGCCCCTTCCTCATAGCGGAGGCACTTGATTTTTTCTTCCAAAGCGGAGAGGTCCTTCGTGCCGAGGAAGTCCCCATAGATTTTCACCTTGGAGATGTTTCCCTCCTTGATGTTGAAACAGAACTCGATCGTGCCGCCTTCGTAGCGTCCGCGTTTCTCGATCGAGAAGTCGGGGCTCTCGCCATAATTCCATTCCCAGCGGTTGTAGCGTTTGTCCATGAGGTCGCGGATCGCTTTGAGATCTTCCATGTCCAACTCGTACACATGCTTGTCGATGTCATCCGTGCCCAGAAGATGGGTGAGGAGAGTCCGCTTGAACCCTTCCATGTCGATGTCTTTCTCGAGATGGGGCTTCACATTCGTCACCCGCGCCTTTTTCGACTTGATGCCCTTGGAGGCGATCTTGTCGGGTTTCACGTTCAAGACCTCGGCGATGATGGCAAGGTCGGCAGCGAAAAGGATCGTCCCATGATGCAACATCCTGTCCTTGTGGAAGCTCTGCGCGTTGCCGCTCATCTTTTTGCCGTCGACGACGATGTCGTTTCTTCCGTGGAATTCCGCGGGGACACCGAGAGTCTTCAAGGCTTCAATAACGGGGGCGGTGAACTTCTCGTAGTTGTTCAGGTTGTCCTTCATCTTTGTGACAAAGGAGAAGTTGAGGTTGCCCAAATCGTGATACACCGCGCCGCCGCCCGTGATGCGGCGGACGACATTGACATCGTGTTCTTTGACATAGGCGGTGTTGATCTCTTCGATGGTGTTTTGGTTCCTGCCGATGATGACGCTGTTTTCGTTCTGCCAAAGGAGCACGAAATCCTCTTTCGCGCCCAGATGTTTCAACACGTATTCCTCGAGTGCGAGATTGAAGCGGGGATCTTTGGAATCGTTCAGGATGGTCTTCATCGTTTCACCTCGTGCCTGTGTGTCTAAAAAAAGTGTAGCCGAAAAGCGGACAAAATTCAAACATCACACGCCAAAAAACCTTTTCCGGCCGTGAGTTGGCGAGACCTCATGGCGATTTTGTGTTAGAATATTCACGCGGGCGAATCCTTCCCCGCAACGGAAAGGAGACCCTATGAACAGACGGTTGAAAGAAGCCACACCGATGATCAGTGTTTTCTTGTATCTTCTCATCGGATTCACGACAGGCGCTTGGGCGCTTGGTGTGATTATCTTCCTGATGATTCCCCTCTCGAGCATCCTCGTCGCGGAAAGGCCCTTCCTGCGCATCCGCGAGTATTTTCCCCTCATCGCCATCATCATCTTTCTCATCTTGGCTCTCGGCTTCGATCTGGCCCATCCGGGTTGGCTCGTCTTCCTCTTGATCCCGATCGCGAACTCGCTCTGGCCGAAAGAGGACGAGACACACCATCACGAAGAAAAGGATTGATCAACATGCAAGGAGGTAAGGACATGCCGAAAAAGTGTCTGATTGTTGTGGACATGCAGAACGATTTCATCGACGGGGCCCTCGGTTTCCCCAAAGCAAAAACCATCGTCCCCGTGGTGCAAGAGAAAATCCGCGCCTACCGGAAGGAAGAACATGATGTCATCTACACCCTCGACACCCATGACGAGGACTATCTCGAGACCGAAGAAGGGAAGAACCTCCCCGTCGAACATTGTATCAAGGGAACGAAGGGTCATGAACTCGCACCCGGAATCCGCGAGGTGAAAAGAGCGGACGAAAGGATTTTCGAGAAAACGACCTTCCCCTCGCTGGCACTCGGAAACCATCTCGAAGCGAAAAGATACGAAGAGATCGAACTTTGCGGGCTGGTCTCGAACATCTGTGTCCTCGCCAACGCCGTCATCGCCAAGGCGGCGCTTCCCGATGCGCATATCTTCATCGATGCCCGCGCCACGGCATCACCCGACGAAGACATCCACGAGAAGGCGCTCGCCGTCATGGAAGGCCTGCACATCAAAATCGAGAACAAAGGATGAACACCATGGATAAATCCGATCACAGCATGCTCATCGATTTCTATGAGTTCACCATGGCAAACGGCTATTACGAAAGTGCTCACCGCGACAGGATGGTCTATTTCGACCTCTTTTTCCGCGACATCCCCGATCACGGCGGCTATGCGATCATGGCCGGCCTCGAGAGTGTCGTGGAATTCATCGAGAACCTCTCTTTCAGCGACGAGGATATCGAATACCTCCGCTCGCGGGGGATGTTTTCCGAGGACTTCCTCGCCTACCTCGCCGATTTCCGCTTCACGGGCGATGTCCATGCCGTTCCCGAAGGGACCGTGGTCTTCCCCCGTGAGCCCCTCGTGACCATCCGCGCCACCGCGGTCGAGGCACAGCTTGTCGAGACGTATTTGCTATTGGCGATAAACCACCAATCGCTCATCGCCACGAAGGCTTCCCGCGTCAAGCATGCGGCGGGCAGGGACCGGACCCTCATCGAGATGGGCGCCCGGCGGGCGCACGGTGTCTCGAGCGCGAACCTCGGCGCCCGCGCCGCCTATATCGGCGGAGCGGACACGACCTCGAACACGCTTTCCGACCGACTGTACGGCATTCCCGCCGCCGGAACCATGGCCCATTCCTGGGTGCAGATGTTCGCAAGCGAATATGAAGCCTTCAAGCATTATGCCGAACTCTATCCCGACATGTGCACCTTCCTCGTCGACACCTACGACACTTTGAGAAGCGGTGTCCCCAACGCGATCCGCGTCATCAAGGAGGTCCTCATCCCGAAAGGCATCAGTAAGTATGCCGTCCGCATCGACTCGGGAGACCTCACGTATCTATCCAAAAAAGCGAGGAAGATGCTGGATGAGGCCGGACTCGAGGACTGCCGGATCGTCGCGAGCAACGCTTTGGACGAATATCTCATCCGCGCCCTTCTGACGCAAGGCGCACCCATCGACATCTTCGGCGTGGGTGAAAGACTCATCACCGCCAAGAGCGACCCCGTCTTCGGCGGCGTCTACAAGCTTGTGGCCACCGAAGAAGAAGGCGAGATCATCCCCAAAATCAAGATCAGCGACAACCCCGACAAGATCACCATCCCGCACTTCAAGAAACTCTATCGGATCTATGACAAGGAAGGAAGCGCCGCCGCCGACCTCTTGACGGTGCATGACGAGACCATCGATACCGACAAGCCCCTCACCATCTTCGATCCCGTCCACACCTGGAAAAAGACCACCTTCACGGACTATTCCGTCAAGAGCCTCCTCGTGCCCATCTTCCGTCACGGCGAAAGGGTCTATACCCTTCCCGACATCGAGGCCATCAAGAAACATTGCCAAAAGGAGATGGATTCCCTCTGGGAAGAGGTCAAACGCTTCGACTACCCCCACCAGTACTATGTCGACCTCTCCGAGAAACTCTGGAACATCCGCGAGAATCTGATCCGGAGACACGCCGACGATTGATTTGAAAGGCGCAGAAACTTGCGCCTTTTTTCTTGAGCGTGTGCCGCCCGGACAACGTCAAGGCATGCTACAGTGAGAATAGATCAAAAAAAGGAGGGATTCTCCTTGAAGAGAACCTTCAACGGCAACGAGGTGACACTTCTCGGCAAGACGAAAGACATCGGTGATGCGGCCCCGGACTTCAAAGCCCTGGACAGGAACATGCAAGAGGTGCGCCTAGCCGATTTCGACGATCCGTATGTCGTCATAAGCGCCGTCCCCTCGATCGACACGGGACTTTGCAGTCATCAGACCAAAAACTTCAACCGCGAACTCGAAGCCCATGACAACGTCCGTGTCATCACCGTCTCGAACGACCTCCCCTTCGCCCACAAGCGCTATTGCGAAGCCGAAGGTCTCGAACGAATCACGATCCTTTCCGACCACAGGGACCTCGATTTCGCCATGAACTACGGCACCTTGATCGAGGAACTCCGTCTGCAGGCACGAAGCGTCTTCGTCCTCGATGAAAAACGGAAGATCATCCACCGCGAGTATGTCGCCGAGATGACGAACCATCCGGACTATGAAGCCGTCACGAAACTTTTCAAAAGATGACCCTGTTCAAGGCCCGCACACCGTGCGGGCCTTTTCATGGTTCGGTGCAGGCGTTCATCGCTTCGCAAACGCACATGGGGATGCGCAGAAGAACCAGAAATCATCAAAGAGGAGGAAATCCTCGCCAACCGCTTGACAAGAAGCCTTCGAATCCCTACAATCATATTGGATTGGAGGGATTTTTCATGGTTAAGACCAAAGAGTTCCAGACCGAGTCGAAAAAACTACTCGACCTCATGGTGAACGCCATCTACACCCACAAGGAGATTTTCTTGCGCGAGCTCATCTCGAACGCGAGTGACGCCATCGACAAGCGCCATCACCTCGCGCTCACGGACGACAACGTCGAAGGCGCCGAAGAATACGGGATATTCATCGAAAGGGACGAGGACAAGCGCAGTATCACCGTCAAGGACAACGGCATCGGCATGACCGAAAATGAACTCGTGAGCGAACTCGGCACCATCGCCGAAAGCGGCTCCAAGGCCTTCTTCGAAAAACTCGAGAAGAAGGATCTCGACATCATCGGCCAGTTCGGTGTCGGTTTCTACAGCGCCTTCATGGTGGCGCGCGAAGTCGTCGTGAGAACCCGCTCTCCTTACAGCGAGAAAGCTTTCGAGTGGAAAAGCGACGGCAAGGCCACCTACACCATCGCCGAAACGAAGAAAGAAGACATCGGCACCGACATCACGATTCATTTGCGTGAAGACGACGAGGAGAACGAGGAGAACTATTCGGAATACCTGCAAGAAAGGATCATCCGCGACCTCGTCAAGAAATACAGTGATTACATCCGCCATCCCATCCGCATGGAAGTCGAGAAGGAAGAAGAGAAGAAAGACGACAAGGAAGAGGCGAAAACCTACACGAAAGTCGAGACCTTGAACTCCATGGTCCCCATCTGGAAGCGGCCGAAGACAGAAATCGACAAAGAGGAGCTCGCCGACTTCTACAAACGCGAGTTCCACGATTTCGAGGATCCCATGCACACGGTCCACACCTCCGTGGAGGGTCTTCTCACCTACACCGCGCTCCTTTTCATCCCGAAGAAGCCCCCCTTCGACTTCTACAGCGAAAAATACGAGAAAGGCCTCAAACTCTACTCCAAAGGCGTCATGATCGAAGAGAAGAACGAGACCCTCGTTCCCGACCATTTCCGTTTCGTGAAGGGGCTCGTCGATTCCGCCGACCTCTCGTTGAACATCTCCAGAGAGATGTTGCAGCACGACCGCCAGCTGAAGCGCATCGCTAGCCACATCGAAAAGAAGATCAAGAGCGAACTCGCGAAGATGCAAAAGAACGACCGCGAGAAGTACGTGGAATTTTTCGAGGCCTACGGCGCCATCTTGAAATACGGCATCTACGACAAGTTCGGGGCCGAAAAGGACAAGCTCAAAGACCTCGTCATGTTCAAGACGACAAAGAGCGACGACTATATCACGCTCGCCGAGTATCTCGAAAGGAAGCCCGACGAGCAGAAGGCGATCTATTACGCCACCGGCAAGGACAAAGAGAGCATCCTTTCGCAGCCGCAGATGGACGCCTTGAAAGAGAAGGGCTATGAAGCCTTGCTTTTCACCGAGGAGATCGACGAGTTCATGGTGCAGATTCTCGCCGAATACGAAGGAGTCCCCTTCAAATCGTTGAAACAGGCCGAAAGCGACCTCGTCGACGAAGAGAGGAAGAAAGACATCGAAAACAAGGAGAAGGACCACGGAAAACTTTTGAAGGCGATCAAGAAGGCCCTGGCCGACAAGGTCGAGGACGTCCGCTTGTCCGGGCGCTTGCAAGAGGCCCCCGTGTGCCTCGTCGCGGGCGAGGGACTCTCGCTCGAGATGGAACGCATCCTCGAAAAACTCCCCGACAAGCCCGAAGGCGTCAAGGCGAAACGCATCCTCGAACTGAACCCCGACCACGAACTTTTCACGGCTTTACAGAAGGTCCATGCGAAAGACAAGAAGAAGGTCGCCGACTACGCCTCGCTGCTTTACAACCAGGCGCTCCTGATCGAAGGATATTCCATCGAGGACCCGAAGGCCTTCTCCGATTTGATGGTGCGTCTCATGGTCGAAGCCTCGAAAGAAGAAGCCGGATGATTCCCGGCTTTTTCTTTTCGCGAATGATGACAACGACAAGCGCGGGTATGCTATAATCTACTAGGACGTCCCACGAAGGAGGCTCACCATGCGGACAGCTTACATCCACGCCAACATCCCCTTTTCCAAAGCGGACGCCTTCATCACGGAGGACGGACGATTCAGAGAAGTCGGCAAAGCCCGAAGGCTCTTGAAACGGCCCTTGGACCGCGTCGTCGACTTGAAGGAGGCCGTCGTGCTTTCCGGCTTCCATGACGCCCATCTCCATCTTCTCGGCATCGGCAAGATGATGGAGATTTTCGACGCTTCTCGCCACACCACCATCGCCGCCCTTGTCGAAGCGCTCCAAAAGAGGGTCTCGGGCCCCTTGCTCGGACGGGGGTATCATGAGGACGGGTTCAAAGAGAAACGCTCCCTTTTGAAAGAGGATCTCGACAAAGCCTCGCGGAAACATCCCATCGCCATCTACAGGAGCTGCGGACATCTCGTCGTGGCGAACGAGAAAGCGATCGAAGACGCCAAACGCCATCACGGCCGTCTCCCGAAGAAGACTTCCGCCTACGACCTCGAGAAAGGGCATTTCAAGGAGGAAGCGATCTCGTGGATCCTCTATCGCCTGGACGACCCGTCGAAAGAGACCATCAAGCGCCAGATCCTCCTCGGGCAGGAAAAACTCCTCTCCGAAGGCGTGACCGCCGTGCAGAGCGACGATTTCGCCGTCTATGGGACACCCTACGAAGAGGTGCTTTCCGCCTTCCGCGAACTTGCCGACGAGGGCCGTTTGAAAATCCGCATCCAGGAACAGGTGCATCCCAAGGATTCCTCCGAGTTCGACCGCTTTCTCGAAAAAGACAAAGACACCGCCTTCGGCCGCTACAAGAACGGTCCCTTGAAACTCTTCCTGGACGGATCCCTCGGTGCGCGCACCGCCCTCTTGAAGAGCCCCTACACAGACGATCCAGAAGAGAAGGGGCTGCGGAACTTCACCGACGAAGAACTCTACGCCTTCGCCAAAAAGGCCGCCGAGAACGATATGGATTTCGCTTTCCACGCCATTGGTGACGCGGCGATCGAACAGGCCCTCTCCCTATCCGAACGACTCGCCCAAGAAGACGTTCCGAAAGGGCGCAACGCCCTCATCCACGCGCAAGTGGCAAACGAGGATCTGATCCTCCGGATGAAAAAAGAGAACATCGGGGCGATCGTGCAGCCCATCTTCATCCGCACCGACCACGCTTTCGTCCATGAAAGACTCGGCGAACGCGCGAAGAAAGCGTATCTCTTCAACACGATGCGGGAAAAGGGTGTCATGACGGCAATCTCGACAGACGCCCCCGTGGAACCCTCGAACCCGTTTTTGAACCTCTATACCGCTTGTACGCGGAAAACCCTCCGCGACCTCCGGAGACGACCGTATCTCAAAAAAGAGGCCATGCCTCTGAAGGACGCCTTGAAGGCCTATACGGAAACCCCCGCCCACTTCGCACGTTGCGAAGGTAGTCTGGGCCGCATCGCGCAAGGGTATGAAGCCGATTTCATCGTGGTCCGCGGTTTCGACCCCCTCCATGTGAAAAGCCTCCGCACCGCACGGGTCAAAGAGACCTATATCGCGGGCGAATGCGTATACAAGGCTTGATGACGAAAAAGGGCCGCGCTTCCCGGAGCGCGGCCCTTTGTATCAGGCGAAAAGGTGGTCGAAGACTCCTTCTTCGAGGAGTCGCACGGCGATGTCCGCGGCTTTTGGACAGAACTGGCTGCCGCGATTGCGGCGGATCTCCTCGATGCTCTCCGCCTTGTCGCGTCTTTTACCGTAGGATCTTTCGGCGGGCATCGTCGAGAGGGCGTCCGCGACGGCGAGGATCCTTCCCGTCAAGGGGATTTCCTCCCCCTTCAGACCTTCGGGATAGCCCTTCCCGTCGTAGCGTTCGTGGTGGTTCCAGATCGCTTCCCTGATATTCTCGAGTTCTTCAACGCCCACGAAGGATTTGTGGCTCATGCGGACATGCTCTTTGACCGTCTCGTATTCCCCTTCCGTCAGTTCGCCCTTCTTGTTCAAAATGTCGGCCGCGATGCCGAGTTTGCCGACATCATGCAAGAGTCCCGCGTAATGGAGGTCGCGGAGGGCGTCATCGGGAAAAACCATCTCTTCGCCGATTTTTGTCGCGATCTCGGCCACGTCTTCGCTGTGGCCCTTGATCTGGCGGTCATAGAGTTCGAGGGCGCGGACGAGCGTGAGGATGATGTCGTCTTTGATCTCGACCTTCCGCGTGGTCAGATAGTTCTTCGTGAAGAGTTTGTTCAAGAGGTCGGTGAATTCTCGCATTCTCTGGGTGTCGATGTCTTTGTACGGTGCGTTCTCGCCGAAATCGAGGCCGACGAGGAAGTAGCGTTTCGGCCGCAGGCAAAAGACGAGCAGGGCTCTCATGAAGGCCTTTTCCTCTTTGTGGTGATAGAGATAGCTCTCCCCGTAGCGCTTTTTCAAAGCGAGATGGGTGTCGGGATAGAAAAGGACGCGCTTTTGGCGGATTGCGGCCGCATCGTGGAGTTCGTAGAGGAAGGGGACGCGTTTCACGGGATGGCCTTTCGCGCACAACATCTCGATGGTCCCTTCATTGTCGAAATAGCCGTAGGCGGCATCCGGCGTGAAGAGTCTTTCGGCGATATCGAAAGTCTCTCTGGCGATGGCCTTGAAGGGATGATTCCGCCCGAAGAGCTCTCTTGATAGCGAAAAGAAGCCCCGGATATAGCCGATCATGTTGTCGAGGTCGCGGGTGGTCTCGGCGAGCGCGCGGTTCCTTTCATTTCTTAAGTCCTTGAAGCGTTTGAGAAGCAGCGCCAAAACCAATCCGACAATCGTGAAGGAAAAGAGGGTCGTCATCTCCTCGATGAACATCCTTCCTTCGCTTTCGACGAAAAAGATGCGCGTGATGGTAAGAAAGAGGATTACGAGCGCGAGAATGCCGCGATAACCCAAAAACAAGGCGCCCCCGAGGAAGAAGAGGATGTAGAGGTAGAATTGACGACGTAAAAAGGCGGTCTCGGGAAGATATACACCCACCAGCAGCACAATCACGAAAAGACCGAGAAAGACCGCGACTTTTCCGTATGCGCGCCGATCCCTTTCACGGATGCGACGATCTTGTTCCTGCAAAGAAAGGAGGACCAAAGGCAGGAAGATGAGAAGCGAGAGCGCGTGTGTGTACCACAAGACGAAAAAGAGGGGTGCGGTCACGAGTCCCGCGTCCCAAAGCGACAACCTCACGATGAATCCCGCCGCACTGAGAAGACCGACCCCGCCCCCGACAAGAAGGAGGATGAGGAGCGTGTTCCTGTCGGGTGTCTCGGAATGCCTGAGAAGCGCACCTTTATGGAAAAATCTCCGGGCGAACTCGGCCTGACCGAAGAGGATGGCGACGGCAATGAGACTGGCGGCCGGGACATAGAACATGTGGATGGTATCATTGGCCAAGAAAAGATAGACCATCTCGCCAAGAAAAACCCCCATGCACACGGGAAAGTAGACCCGTCGCCCGAAGAGGATGATGAAAGCGATCGCCACCCCGGTGAGAGGCGTCACCACGGGCACGACCCATGGTTCCGTCGTCACGAAATACTGCATGATGGCCAGGACGAACACAATCAATCCCACCATCAGGGTTTGCAAGCCGAAATAGTCCTTCAACGAATGCACGTCGACACCCCGCTTTCTCTTTTTCATTATATCACAAGCGGAAAAAAGAAAAATTCCAATATTTGCATGAAAGCCGATACAAGGTACAATGAAAGGGACAAGGAAGGAGGAGACGACCATGGAAGCCCACCTCTACAAAGCTTTTCCCAGAGGAAACAAAGGAGGGAACG
>PWYL01000063.1 GCA_003568315.1 Mollicutes bacterium
AAGGCTCTTTTCCGGGTGTTGATAGACCACACTCGCTCCGTGGGAAGAGAAGGTGGGATGGAAAAGGACCTCGCCATGATGCGTCTTGATGTGTTCTCCTAGCCTTTCGTCACCGCTCGCGAAGACGGCCGGCACCCCTTTGACGGCGGCGGTAAAAGCGTTCAAGAGCCATTCGCTCGCGATTTCGCCGTTCAAGACGAACTTGTGGAAGCGGCGGGAAGAAAGGGTGTGGGCCAAAGGATTTCCCCCATAAGATGCCGGAGAATGATAACCGATCATCATCGCGGCGTCGAAAGAGTCGTCCAGACCGAACATCATGCCGTCCGGATGACCGTTGAAACGTTGGATGAGCGTGACGTCTTTGCCGAGAATCTCGATGTCCAGATTCACGCCGGACCCGTGGGCGTCGGTGACGACGATTTCTTTTGCGCCCGCGGCGAAGGCCCCGTCAATGGCCGCCCGCACCTCTTCGCTCATGCGTTTTGCGAACACTTCATAGACCTTTTCTTTGTGGTTGGCCTGCGCCCAGTTCGAGATGCCGGTCACACCCTCGATATCGGCGCTTATGAATACTTTCACATTATTCCTCCTTTTATGGTCATTATAACATGTCGACGAACGTCGCAAAAAAATAATTGGACCGACCCTTGACAGGACATGACAGGAGTGTCATAATAAATATGACAGTGCTGTCATGTCAGACCGAAAGGAGTAGATTCATGCCGACAACCACATTTCACAATCTCTCCCAAGAGAAAAGGGAGCGCATCACGAAAGCCGCCCTCGACATTTTCAACAAGAAAGGCTACGACGATACGTCGATCGCCGACATCGTCAAGGCCGCGGGTATCCCCCGGGGCAGTTTCTATCAGTATTTCGAGTCCAAGTTCGATGTCTTCTACATGCTCTTGAAAGAGGCGCAGAAGAAAAAAATCGAATATCTTGCTCCGCTTCTCGAAAAGAGGAAAGACGAGCCCTTCTTCGATATCGTCATGGATGCCTTCTCGCTCGCATTACGATATCTCAGGGACTATCCGGAATATGCCCTCCTCGGCAGACACATGTATCATGCGGGAGCGGAAGAGGTCCTGAAAGTGGTCGAACGCCTCGACGAGGAAGGCATCAAGAACCCGCTCTTTTTTCTGAAAAGGGACCAAGAGCGGGGACACATCCGCAAAGACATCGATATCCGCGTCCTCGCGAGGATGATCTATTCGCTCCTAGGTCCCGAACTCCTCGAGGCCTTCCACCGGGGGGCGAGCGATGAAGAACTGTACCATCTCGCCAAGAACCATCTCGACATCCTGAGGAAGGGCGCGACATCCTGAAGACCAAGAAATCCCCATGAGTGACATGTCTTCGAAGAACGAACACCAGCGACAACACCGGAAAAGACACGTATCGGAAATCATAGCTTTGATATTGGAGGTTGAATCATGAATGTGATCGAGATTCGCGATCTGCAAAAATGCTACGGAAAAGCCCAAGCCTTGAAAGGACTCGATCTGACAGTGAAAAAAGGCGAGGTCCTGGGCCTCATCGGGCCGAACGGCGCCGGCAAGACGACGACGGTGAGGATTCTTTTGGGTCTCTTGAAAAAGAGCTCGGGAACCGCGAAGGTGTTCGGAAAAGACGCCTGGGACGAGGCCGTCGAAATCCACAAACGCCTATCCTATGTGCCTGATGACGTCCGGCTCTGGCCGAAGCTGACCGGCGGAGAGGTCATCGATTTTCTCGCCTCGCTCCGCGGCGGCATCAATGAGGAAAGAAGGGCGCGTTACATCGAACGTTTCGAGTTCGACCCTTCCAAGCGGTGCCAGTCCTATTCCAAGGGAAACCGGCAGAAACTCGCCTTGATCGCCGCTTTGAGCGCAGATGTCGACCTCATCGTCTTTGACGAGCCCACAGGGGGACTTGACCCGCTGATGTCGAAAGTTTTCCAACAATGTGTGGCCGAACTGAAGGATGAAGGCAAGACCGTCCTCATGAGCAGCCACATTCTCGCCGATGTCGAGAAACTCTGCGACCGGGTGGCCATCATCAGCCACGGGCGGATTGTCGAGACGGGAACGCTCGACGAGATGCGCCACATGAAAAGGAATGTCGTCACCGTGCGCACTGTTCGGCCGCTCGAGAAACTCCACGAACTCGAAGGCGTCCACAATGTGCAAAAAAACGGCGAGGAGGTCTCCTTCCAAGCCGACAATGAGCAGATCGATGCCATCATGCGTTTTCTCACCGACCACGGCATCCGTTCCATCGTGAGCGCGCCTCCCACGCTCGAGGACCTCTTCATGCGCCACTATGAAGAAGGCTACAAAAAAGAAGAGGTGACCCGACATGAGACGGAGTGAATTTAGAAAGACCCTTCTCCTCATCAAACACGCCTTCCGGATCGAGAAGATCCGTTATCTGGTCTGGGTCGCGGGCATCTTCAGCCTCATGCTCGTGGCGACACACGTGAACGGGCAGTTCACCGCCGAAGAGATGAAAGAGATTGTCATCCTCTCGACGGGTGAACCCGGCATGCGCATGCTCGTGAGCCCGATCACCGAAGAAGGGGTGAGTGAGATCAGCCGGTTCGTGTTCTTCCGGTTCTCGTTCATCTTCTCGATCCTTTTCGCGATCATGAGCGTGCAGATCGTGACCCGACTGACAAGACTGGAAGAGGACGCTTCCCGTGCCGAACTCGTCGCCACAAGCGGAGCGGGACGCTATGCGCGACTCTCTTCGGCTTTGATTGTGGCTTTCACGGTGAATCTCGTCGCCGCTTTCGGCATGATGCTCGGCCTTGTCATAAACGGACTCGAATTCTCGGGCTCGCTTGTGGCGGGACTCTCCTATGCCGGCCTCGGCATCGTCGTCGCCGCCTTCAGTGCCCTGGCGGCCGAACTTTCCGGAAACGCCTCTTCGGCCACGGGGTTTTCCGCCATCACTTTCGGCGCCTTCTTCGTGTTGAACGCCCTCGCCAATGTGACCGGTAACGTCCACGAGGACGCCTTGGGCTTCGAGAGTTCCTTTCTGGCCTGGTTCACCCCCATGGGCTGGACGCAGGAGGTCTATCCTTTCGATGACAGAAACCTCTGGATTTTCGCGTTCTTCCTCGCGGCCTTCGTCCTGGTATCTTTGGGCGCCTTCTATTTCGTCGACAAGCGCGATGTCGGCCGCGGCGTACTCGCCGATAGGCAAGGCAGGGAACACGCTCCCGTTTGGATGCGTCGTCCGCTCGGGCTCGTCTGGCGCTTGCAGCGGGGGGCTTTCCTGGCCTGGGTCATTCCCGTCGCTTTCTTGGGCATCGCTTTCGGTGCCGCGACGGAAGACCTCGGGGTCAATTTCGAAGACCACGAATATTTTGGAGAAGCTTTCGCCGAGGCGGCGAGAGAGATGCCTTTCATCCTCACCGCTGTGACGGCGATGGTCGTCTCTTTCTATGCGCGCGTCGCCCTTCTCAAAATGCGGAAAGAAGAAGCCTCGGGTCCTCTGGAGAACGTGCTTTCCACCCCGTTGCCGAGACTCCGCTGGATGGCGGGTCATGTCCTTGTCGGCATGGCGGGTAGCGTCATCCTGGTCTTGACTTATGCTTTCACCCAAGCTCTGGTCATCATCGAATCGCCGGCCGATATAGGTGAACACTTGTTGGGCGGATTGGTCCAGGCGGGCCCCGTCTTTCTGATCGCGGGACTCATCATCGCTCTTTTCGGCCTCGTCCCTAGACGGGCGGGCGCTGTCACGATTGCCCTCATCCTCTTTTTCATCCTGGCCGGATCGTTCTTCGGGCCCATCCTGGATTTGCCCAATGCGGTGAAGAACCTCTCTCCCTTCACCCATGCCGACTTTTTGCCCGAAAACGCATCAATAGCGAAAATCATCACCCTCTACATCCTGGGCGGTCTTTTCGCCGCCATTGGATTTCTGGCCTTCAAAAGACGCAATCTGTCATTTTGACATCAATGAGGCGGGCTTTGCGCCCGCCTTTTTGCGAAAAAGGATTTTCACATAAAAAAACCCCCGGCAAGCCGGGGGTGTCGAAGAGGGTGGAACTCAGGCGAGCACGGTCACTTTGCCATGCAGGATGATCGTCACGAGATCGATGAGCCAGAGAATGAAGATGCCGAGGAAAATCCAGATGATACCGGCGAGAATCAAGACCCCGTCGTCTTTGTCGATGCCTTTGGCGACACGATAGATTCCCCAAGCGAACCCATCGATGACAGGCAGAGCAAGGATGATCTTCACAATCCACGGCAGATCGTCGAATGCTTTGACAAGACCCTTCATGTTTCTCCTCCCCAATTTGACATGCACGCTACAATAGAATTATACCATGATTTCCCTGCAACTTACACAAACATGAGATCAAAATGATGAAAGGGGCTGTAATGAAATAAACACAACAAAACAGCCCAACTAACGAAAAAACCGGTCCATTAAGGGCCGG
>PWYL01000077.1 GCA_003568315.1 Mollicutes bacterium
AGGGATGAATGTGAAGGGATTGCTTTTGCTCGCCAATGACGTCGAGGACATTGAAGCCTTCGGAACGAGAGCGCTCCTCAAGCGGGCGGGATTCGATATCGTCACCATGACCTTCGAGAAGAGCCTCACCGTCCGCACCGCTTATGGTCTTTCGGTGAAGGCCGACAAGAACGGCAAGGAGGTCGATGTCGACGAATATGGGTTTTTAGTCATTCCCGGCGGCCCCTATGTGGCGAAGAAAATCGACAAGGAACAAAGCATCAAACGTCTCGCCAAGGCGTTCTCCGACAAGAAGAAGTGGCTTTGTGCGATTTGCGCGGGACCGCGGTTTCTCGCCCGGGCCGGACTGCTCGACAACAAGAAGTTCACGGCTTTTCCGGGAAGCGAGAAGGACGCCCCCAACGGCATCTACCGCCCGGAGAAGAAGGCCGTGAGCCACAAGGGGGTCATCACCGCGAGAGGCCCCGGGGCCGTCTACGATTTCGTCTATGAGATTGTCGCCGCACTCCAGGGAACCAAAAAGGCCAAAGCCCTCTTGAAAGACATCCAGTACTGACAGCGCCGAAGACCGCACAGGCGGTCTTTTTCATTTGCGCTCGACAACCTTCTGTGGTATCATGTCCTGTTACGAGAAAGAAAGGTGATTCGCAATGAAAAAAGTATTGGTCATGACGCTATTGATGTTTTCGGCTTTCGTTCTTGCCGCCTGCGGACCTTCCGAGGTCGAACTCCCCGACCTTCACGGTTATGACGAATGGGAAATCCGCGACATTCTCGAGGAGAAAGGCCTGGAAGCCTCGTTTTTCGTCGACCAGGAGACGGACAGGGAAAGACCCAACGTCTTCCTTCACTACCAACTACATGAAATCGGCGATATCGTGTACGAGGGGGAACGCATCCCCATCGTCGTGAGCAGCGACCTCATCGACGAAGAACCGCCCGAAACCGCCCCGTTGACACCGCTCGATCCCGACGGTCATTTCATCGCCATGTACGATGTCGCCCTCTATGTCGACACCTTCGGTACCCTGCCCGAGAATTATATCACGCTCGATGAGGCTTTCGATCTGGGCTACGAACCGGATGAAGGAAACCTCGGCGATGTGGCCGAAGGCATGAGCATCGGCGGTGACGAGTTCGACCCGACGGATCACGATGTCCTGCCGAGCGGGGACGAACGCAACTATTTCCGCGCCGATGTGAACCATGAAGAAGGCGAAAGGGCCGACGAGTTCCTCGTCTATTCCGACGACGGCCTCGTCTATCACACCACAGACGATTTCAGTACGTTCGACCAGCTTTTCGGTACCGAGGAACATCCGCCTTTGGATCCCGATGAACGCTACACGAGCTACATGGACGTGGCGCTCTACATCCGCACGTTCGGCAAGCTCCCCCCGAACTATTACATCCGTTACGAGCGGGACACGAATTTCTATGAGAACACCTACGGCTATCTCCCCGATTTCTATGACGACCACGACTTCCCCGCCGACCTCGTCGATTTGCGCAAAGAATACGGCGAAGACGCCTACTTCGGCTATTGGCACTTTTCTAACCACGCCGGTCAACTCCCCCATGAATGGGAGTTCCGGATTGCCGACACCCGCATCGGCGGTGCCGGCTATTCCCGCGGCAACTATCGTTTCGTCTTCTCGCCCGAGGCGCGGATCGTCTATTACACCGAGGACCACTTCAACACCTACGAGATCCTCTATGGCGACGCCCGGGGAGAATGAGCCCGCCCAAGCGAAAAAACGCACTTTCTTGAGAAAGAAGGCGCGTTTTTCTTGCGAGAGGTGTTCAGAGAGAGCCGCTTTTGGTATAATCTTCATTGTGGAAATCCCGACCCGGAGGTAGTTCATGACAAACGGAGCGCATCTTGCCGGCATCGCTTTCGCCGTGATTTTCGGGTTCACGTTCATGTTCTCGAAGACGGCATTGGAACATGTCCCGCCCATAGGTCTCATCGCCTATCGTTTCCTCGTCGCTTTTTTGGCTTTTGAAACGCTCCGAATCGCCAAGGTCGTGAAAATCCGTTTCCGCTTGGCCCGCCCCGGCGTGCTTCTGCCCGTTGTCATATTGCAACCGGTGCTCTATTTCCTCTTCGAGACGTATGGTCTTGACAGGACGACAAGCGGCGAAGCGGGGATGATGATCGCCCTCATCCCGATATTCGTGAGCATTTTCGGGGCACTCCTCCTCAAGGAGAAACCCCGCAAGCTGCAAGTGCTCTTCATCCTCCTTTCCGTCGGCGGCATCGTCCTCATCCAGGCTTTCAAACTTGTTGACTACCTCACGGTGAGCGTGTCGGGTCTTTTACTCCTTTTTGGCGCCGTATTATCGGCCGCGCTCTTCAATATCGCTTCCCGCAACGCCTCCCGCACGTTGAAGGCTCATGAGACCACCTATTTCATGATGCTTGTGGGGGCCGTCACTTTCAACGCCATCCACATCGCCACCCTTGCTATGCAAGGAAGCGCGGCGGACTATCTCGAACCCTTCACTTCGCGTGAGTTGGTCATGCCGGTGCTCTATCTGGGCATCGCCGCTTCCATCGGCGGATTCTTCCTTCTGAATTTTGCCTTGGGGCGTCTCCAAGCCCATGTCATCAGCATCTATGCGAATCTCGCCACCGTGACGGCCATCGCCGCGGGCGCGATATTCCTTTCCGAGCCGCTCATGTACTATCATGTCGTTGGTGCTGTGATGATTATCACCGGTGTCTATGGGGTCGTGCGGACGAACCGTCCGCCGGAAAGACTCGGAACGAAACGGCAAGAAGGTTGACAGAACTCTTCCCAAGAGAGGGAATATGTTGTATAATGATTTAGGCATTTCGGGAAACGAGTAAACGCCAAGACGCACACAATGCATCCTCGGAAGGAGGTTACATCATGCCATTGTTGTTCGTGTACATCGGTCATGTCATCTTCGGCATATGGGCCGGCATCATCACATCAAGCGACAGTGACAGGGACCACGAAGTTGTCGCGGTGCTTGTTTTTGTCGCGATGTTGACCTCCTGCATCTCGCTCTTTTTCGCCCACTTCGCCCATATTTTCGGCGTCTTCTTCATATGGTTGGTCGCAGCCTTCCTCGCGAGTGAAGCGGCAAAATTCATCCGCACCTGGCGCGAAGGCTACGACGATGAGGACGAAGATTTGTGATCTGAACGGTTGAATGACGACCGAAGCGTCCGGAAGGGCGCTTTTTTATATGTGTTCTTCCGATGAGGTCGAAGAGGTTTGCATGTTATAATGGAAATGAAGAGAGAAGAGGTCCGGGAGGTGGAAAAATGTTGCGACTGAAAGGAAGACACAACGAAGCCGTCGTTTTCATCGACAAACTAGAACCCCAGACGGAAGCGCAAATCATCGATCTCCTCGACCGCGAGGATTTCGCCAAGAACAAGATCCGTATCATGCCCGACGTCCACATGGGGAAAGGATGTGTGATCGGCCTCAGCATGGACCTTTTGGACCGCATCGCCCCGAATCTCGTGGGTGTCGATATCGGCTGCGGCGTCCTCACTGTCGTCTTGAATGAGAAACGCCTTGATCCGGCCGAACTCGACAGAACGATTCGTCGCCATGTCCCGAGCGGATTCGACACCCATCGTGACGAACAGGACGGCCGCAAAGAACTCGCACAAGCAATCGGCGTCGACCTTGTCGAGGCGGGAGTGGACAAGACCCGAGCCGTGCGAAGCCTCGGCACCTTGGGGGGCGGCAACCATTTCATCGAGCTCGGGCGCAGTGAGTCCGGTGAGCTCCATCTCTTCGTCCACAGCGGCAGTCGCCATTTCGGTTTCCAGATCGCCAACCACCATCAGAAGAAGGCTGCCAACCGCAAAAACGCCCAAGGGGCCGACCGCGCCCTGGCCTGCCTCGAAGGGAAGGACCTCTCCGACTATCTTTCCGACATGGCCATCGCGCAAAAATACGCGGCCGAGAACCGCCGCCGCATCGCTCATGCCATTCTCGACAAGATGGGTCTCTCCGCCAAGGAGGAATTCGACACCGTCCACAACTACATCGACATGCACGACCGGATTGTCCGCAAAGGCGCGGTGCGAGCCCACAAGGGGGAAAAACTCGTCATCCCCCTCAACATGAAAGACGGCACCATCATCGCCAAAGGCAAAGGCGACCCCGAGTGGAACATGACCGCCCCGCACGGTGCGGGCAGGCTCTACAGCCGTCGCGAGGCCAAGCGCATCCTCTCCTTGAAGGAGTTCAAGGAGAGCATGGCGGACATCTACACCACCTCGGTCGGAAAAAAGACCATCGACGAAGCGCCGATGGCCTACAAGGCGAAAGAAGCGATCTTGGAACATGCCACCGCGACAGTGGACATCG
>PWYL01000024.1 GCA_003568315.1 Mollicutes bacterium
CGGCGAGCCGGGGGCCGACGGTCTCCCCGGTGAAGACGGGAGGGGCATCGTTGAAGCTTATTTGAACGAAGAGAACGAGCTCGTCCTCCGTTTCACCGATGATACCGATGTGAATCTCGGCCATCTTTTAGGTTTCCATACGGTGATATTTCTCGATGAAGAGGATTACGAGTTGAAAAGGACGGCCGTCATCCACGGTTTCAGCGCGAGCCCGCCCCAAGACCCCGAGAAAGAAGGACACCTCTTCATGGGATGGGACAAGGACTTTCAAGAAGTCGAAGCCGACCTCGTGGTCCGTCCTTGCTATGAAGTGAAGACGACGACCATCAGTTTTGATACGCGCGGTGGCGAAGCTGTCGCTTGTGTCCGGGGGCCTTTCGGTGAGACCTTCACCCTTCCGGAAGCGCCCTTCAAAGCGGGCTATGTCTTCGACGGCTGGTTTATGGACCCGGGTCTCGTCACTCCGTTCACGGGGGAGACGATACCAAAAGAGGACATTGTGCTTCATGCCGCCTGGGTGGAACAACTCGACATCGCGAAACTGTATGGACTCTCGGGCTTCCCCGCCAATATCACCCAACACACGCTTGTCACATTGGCGGGGGAACTCTTGTTGGATGTGAAGCGGCAGCGGTCCGAAGGGATGTATTATTTCGATTTCGACATGCCTTTCTATGACGAGAACTTCACCGACCGCGTCACGATCCGCATCGAACAGAATCACATCGCGGGATACCGTTTGTGTGAGGAAGAAGGTTGTTATGAGCGGTACTTGATCCATCATGAAGTCTTCGAGATGCTCTATCTCGATATGACACAGATCACGATTGTCGCATCTGGTCTCAGTCTACGGTGGTTCGAGCGTGACGGCGACACATACCGCATCAAAGAGGCCTATCATGACAATCCTCCCGCCGTTTTCGCTTCGATCTGGCCCGGAGAAGAACTTGTCGCCTATGAGATCACCGTCTCGCCCGAAGGTTATCACATCCTCTTTGAAAGAGAGACAGCGGATGGCACACTCCGCATCGAGAGTTGGCTCGGAGGCATCGAAACGACCCTCATCGACTTCGACGAACATCACATCTGCGAATCAGACTGACTCACAGCATCGATCGTTTCAACTGTATGTGTTCTCGTCGTCGAGTAGCCATGCCGAACACGACGATTTCGCCGCCATCGCCCTGATGTGAAGACAATCCGGTTGCGTCCTCACCGCCGTCCAATAGTAACGGGAATACCGGTTTCTGTGGGCGATCGCGGCGTCAAAATGCCCACACTCCATCGCGTCGTGCTTTCAGTGAACCGCACCCCAAAACTTGGACACCATCAATCCAAGATAGGGGTGCGGTTATTTGCATGACAACCCCAAGAGGCATGGATGGTGCGGCTTACACTTTGAAGACAAAACTTTCTGCCCCTCGCATGAAATGGAGGGGTCGCCGCGAAGTCCTGATTCAAGAAAGCGTTTTACTGCTCGCGCTCTCATTTGAGACAACATGAAAACTTTTTACATGTTTGTCAAGTAAGAGAACGGTTCCAGCCTTTAAAAATTTTTGCTGAGCTGTTAGAATGTAGAATGTAAAATGGGATAATCCTCCAAAAACGGAGTTTTCCTTGAAAACGCTAACCGTATCATGCATGACTATCACCGTTTGCCCCGCTAGCGGCAAGCATCGCCGCGGGAGGTGGGAATGTGTCCACTCGATGCCCCCATTGCGGCAACGAGATCGACGGCGACAGCACCGTGTGTCCCCAATGCGGCAAGCTCATCGGCGTGTTCAAAGGCCTTTCCCTCTATCGACAAGGCCACGTCGGTTTCGCCTTTTTGGGACTCTTGTTCCCTTTTGTCGGTCTCCTCATCTATCTCGCCTTCCGCAAGAAACATCCCGAAAGCGTCGCCATGCTCTTCATCGGGGCCGTCATCAGTTCTCTCCTCGCCATCGTTCTCGCCTTGTCATTCGTAACGGCCCTGCTTTTCACCACATGAGACGAAAAGTTCCCACACTTGTCCCGGGCTTGCAAAAGCCCTCGGAGATTTCTCATGAAAGGAGGATGAGACCGCCCGACACCCGGTAGAGACCGCCACATCAACCGCACGCCGCCGCAAGAAGGCCATTGGACGGCGGGGTGCCAATAGCCAATCAGCAATGAATCAACCATATTACACAATGGAACCCAAATAAAGAAAGGAGAAATGATAACATGAAAAAAGTCTTAATCGCAACCGTAGGCGCATTGCTTCTCTTGGTCGCCGCGGCTTGTGCACCCGAACCGGAAACATCCGAGATCCACTTCTACAACAGCGAAGGCTGGGAGGAAGTCTATGCCACCGCGGAGGACCAAGCCGGAGAAGACCTTCTCGGCGAGTTCCCCGGCCAGATGGCTGAACCGGTCGAGGACCGCGATGACTGGTACTATGTGGAAGTGCCGGTCGAGAGTTTCCTGAACGACCCCGTCACCATCGTCTTCAATGACGGCATCGACGGCGGCGAGACATCCGAAGGCGCCACCGTCAACCATCCCGACTTCTATTTCCTGACCATCGAGGAGGATGGAGTCTATGGCACCCGCGACAACGCGGAATTCGCCATGCGCGAAGTCGATGAGACCCGCGTCTACTTTTACAACAGCGAAGGCTGGACGGACGTCCGCGTCTGGGCCTGGGACGATGAACGCAATTTCTATGACAGCTGGCCCGGCGTAGAGGCCACCGCACACGAGGAAGACGACTGGTACTACATCGATGTGCCCGCAGACATCAGCGAACAGGACTTCGAGATCATCTTCAACGGTGAAGACGAGGATGAAGAGCGGCAACAGACCGCCGACATCCCCATCCTCATGGACGAGCCCGACAAGGTCTATCTCACTGTCGAGAACACGCGCAGCGCATCCATGGAAGACGCATATGCGGCCCTGGAAGAAGCACGCGCCCAGACCACCGTCTATTTCTACAACAGCGAAGGCTGGGACGCAGTCTATGCCGATGCCGAATCGGACGACTTCGACCTTGACGACTTCACAGGAGTCCAAGCCGGAGAAGACGTCGAAGATGACTGGTACTATGTCAACGTTCCCGTCACCATCGGCGAAGATGAATCTTTCACCATCACCTTCACCGACGGCGATGATGCGGAATCCTACACCGCCACCATCACCGATGAAACCTTCGTCTATGTGACCATGGACGGACTCTATGGCAGCCCCGGTTCCGCAGAACTCTTCACGGACACCGCCGAAGAGGACTTCACCCGCGTCTACTTCTACAACGTCCACGAATGGGACGAACTCTCCGCCTACATCTGGCATGACGACTACGGCCATGCACTCGGCCCCTGGCCCGGCATGGGCGTCGAACATGATGAAGCTCTCTGGTATTACATCGACGTGCCCATCAACCTCGCAGAAGAAGAGATCGATCTGATCATCTTCAACGGTCTCGACGAAGCGACCTTCGATCCCGAAGAGGACGAAATCCCGAACGTCCAGACCGACGACGTTCCCTTGGACGACCCCGACTATGTCTATGTCGCCATCGATGATCAAGCCCACAGCTCCAAAGAAGACGCAGAAGCAGCGACCGAGGAGGCCCTTGCGGGCACCGATGTCCACTTCTACAACTCTGAAAGCTGGGACGAAGTGTATGCGACCATCGAGAGCGACGGCGACGAGTTCGAAGAAGTCCTCGTGCCCTATGAAGCGGACTTCGAAGGTTGGTACTGGTTGACCGTGCCGATTGTGCTCGAAGATGGCGACACCTTCGACATCACCTTCCATGACGGTGATGAGAACGAGAGTGAGACCTTCACTTTCGAAGCCGAAGAAATGAACTTCGTCACCATGGATGCCCGGTATGCCCATCCCAACGAAGCCACCCTTTGGGCCGACACCGACGAAGAGGACATGGTCACGATCTATTTCTACAACGCTGATGACTGGGACGTGCATGTCTGGGCCTGGCAACACTTCGACCCCGACACTGAAGACGAGATTTTCGTCCCCTTCTTCGAGACTTATGGATGGCCCGGCGTAGAAGCCAGTGAACATGAAGAAGATGACTGGTACTATATCGAGATTCCGGGCGATCCCTATGACGCCAAACTCGAGATCATCTTCAACAATAACGATGATCCGCAGACCGGCAGCGTCGAGATCCCCGACAGTGACCATGTCTACATCACCCCTGACGGCGAAGTCTTCACATCCATGGAAGACGCCGAAGATCACATGAACGACTGAACCCGACACGATACGACGGGAAAGGGCCGGTTCGCTCCGCCGAAATCGCCCTTTCCCTTTTTCATTCCCCTGTTTGGAGGTAGACAATGATTTTCCGAAGATTCATGATACTCATCGCCTTTTTCGGCTTCCTTGTCCTGATGGCGCTTTCTGTGACCGCACAGGAAGCCGACACCCTCGTCGTGAACTATTACCGCTATGACGAGGACTATTCCTTCTTCGATTCCGTCTGGCTCTGGCCGCACGAGCCCGAGGCCGACGAAGGAGAGAGATACTTCTTCGAGGAAGAGACCGATTTCGGCATGCAGCTCGAACTCGACCTCGCCGAGACCAACCTGGCGGCTTCCACCAAGGTGGGCATCATCGTCAGAGGCGACAACTGGGACCGACGCGACGTCGGCATCGACCTTTTCATCGACATGACCGAACCCGATGCCGACGGCACAATCGAAGTCTACTTGGTCCAAGCCGACCCGACGGTCTATTACGACGAGGAGGATGCGGACCGCTCGCACAGGATTCTACACACCTTTTTCGAAGACTACCGCAATATCCGCTTCCGCACCACGCAAGAGATCGGTCCCGACGCTGTCGAAGTGTTGGCCGACGGTGAACCCGTCGCCATCGAGGATGCCGAGACCGAAGGCTTCGAAGGTACGGTGAGACTCACCGACGATGCCGACCTCGCGAAAAGCTATGAGCTCAGAGCCGACGTCTCTGAAGAAGAACCCGCCGTCAGCCGCATCGGCTTCGACGGCATCTATGACAGTGACGCCTTCAACGAGCAATACGCCTACGACGGCGAATTAGGCGCCATACATGGCGAAGAAGCCACCGAATTCAAGCTCTGGGCGCCGATCGCCGAATCGGTCGTCTTGAACCTCTATGAAAAGGGCCATCCCTCTCATGTCGAGGACCTCCAAGGCAACGCGGGCGTCGATGAGCCTTACGCCGAACATGACATGGAAGCGCAAGAGAGAGGCGTCTGGTCGAAGACTGTCGAGGGCGACCTCGACGGTGTCTATTACACCTTCAGCGTCGACAACGGCGACGGCTACAGAGAAGTCACCGACCCCTATTCCTATTCGACGGGTGCGAACGGTGAACGCTCGATGGTCGTCGATTTCGACCGCCACAACCCCGAAGGCTGGGAGTACGGCCGCTCCCCCGGAACCATCGAAAACTACACGGACGCGATCCTTTACGAATTGCACGTCCGCGACCTCACCTCGCACGAGAGCTGGGACGGACCCGAAGAATACCGCGGCAAGTTCCTCGGTCTCGTCGAGGAAGGCACACGCCATGAAGGCGTGAAGACCGGCCTCGCCCACATCAAGGAACTCGGCGTCACCCACGTCCATCTCCTCCCCGTCATGCATTTCGGCATGGTGGACGAGACGAGGCTCGACGATCCCGATTATCACGGGATCTATGACGGCATCTTCAACTGGGGCTACATGCCCATCCACTACAACACCCTGGAGGGAAGCTATGCCACCGACCCCTTCAACGGCGAAGTGCGCGTCACGGAATTCAAAAAGATGGTGCAAGGCTTCCATGACAACGACATCGGCGTGGTCATGGATGTCGTCTACAACCACACCGGTCAGTCGGCCGATTCCAACTTCCACCAGATCCTGCCCGGCTATTATCACCGTTTCGACGATGACGGCAACTTCTCCAACGGCTCCGGCACCGGCAACGAGACCGCGAGCGAAAGGGCGATGTTTCGGAAGTTCATGCTCGATTCGCTCACCTTCTATGTCGAAGAATACAACATCGACGGCTTCCGTTTCGACCTCATGGCCCTCCACGACATCGAGACCATGAACATGATCGCCGAAGCCCTGCACGAGATTGACGAGGACGTCATCATCTATGGTGAACCCTGGATGGGCGGCGAGACGGTCCTTCCCCAGCACAAATGGGCGGACAAGACCGCCTTGGACGAGCTGGACGACATCGCCGTCTTCAACGACAACTCTCGCGACGCCGTCGTTCAAGGCAGCGCCTTCGACAACTATGGTCGCGGTTTCGTCTCCGGCATCGACGGCAGAGACGACGAAGCCCTGCTCGGCGTCACGGGCGGCATCGATATCCCCGGATTGAACGTCCGCGCCCTGCCCGAAGGCGCCTGGGCGTTCCATCCCAGCCAGACCGTGAACTACGTCTCCGCCCACGACAACAACACCGTCCGCGACAAACTCGTACTCGCGACCATCGTGTACAACCTCCCCGCGGCCGAAAGGGAAGACATCACCCGCGAAGATGTGGAGGCCATCCTCGCCGACGGCGCGATGGAGACCATCGAGAAGATGCAAAGACAGGCGAACACCTTCGTCCTCACCTCGCAAGGCATCCCCTTCCTGCATGCGGGGGTCGAGATGATGCGCACGAAACCCTGCATCGACCCCGATTTCCAAGGGGACTACTGCGACGACGACGGACTCTATGACGCCAACTCCTACCGTTCGCCCGACGAGACGAACCAGCTTGACTGGAACTGGAAAGTCGAACACTACGACACCTTCCGTCATCACCGAAACCTCATCCATATGCGCCGCGAGGTCGACGTCTTCACCCTCGCCACGGCAGAAGAGGTCCGCGACCACCTCCGCATCCGCAGCACCGAGAACGGCCTCATCGCCTACGCCCTGGAAAACCCGGGCGAAGACTGGCAGACCGTGCTCGTCGTCCACAACAACGCTTCCGCGACCCGCGACTTCGAGATGCCGGGCGGCGAATGGAGAGTCGTCGCGACCACCGACGAGATCGGCAACATCTCCGAAGAAAAGACGCTCACGACCCTTAGAACCATAGACGGCGGCACGATTCTCTCGCTCGATGCGAACGACTCCTACATCATGTACAGCGAGGATCTCATCAATGTGTTCGCCGACCCCGCCGACTACGAAGACCCCATCCCCGTCGGTATCGTCATCGGCATCGTCATCGGTGCCTTCATCGTCATCGGTGGTGCCGTCGCCACCGCCTATCTCTTCCGGAAACGCGCTTGACACCCTGAACGGGCAAAGGAGCCGGGGACTTCCCCGGCTCCTTTTTTTGTTGATCGACCCACACCGGAATCGACCCACCCGCAAGAAAAAAACCGGCCCCGAGGAGCCGGTTTCGGGAGAAGCTTTTTCCGGGGATCATCCGCCGAGGACGAAGTCCCCTTCGTCGATCTCGAGGATCACGGTCGAAAGCGGCGGCAGGAGCCATTCGTCCGCTTCTTCGAAAGCGAAGGACGCATAGACCGTCTCGTAGTCGGTAAGATCATGGGTGAGGGTGTTCTCCGCGCGGCTCATGTTGTGGAAGACGAGATAGCGGGTATCTTCCGTTTCCCGGAGATAGGCGAGAATCTCCGCATCGTCCGCATCGACTTCCGTCAAGGAGCCTTTGCGCAAGACATCGTGGGTCTGTTTCAGATCGATGAGGTCGATGTAGGTGTGCAAGAGTGAATCCTCGTCTGCAAGTTGTTCTTTCATGCCGTCGAGGGCCCGGTTGTGTTCGTCCCAGGCGGCGATGGCGTCATGGTCCGGCGCAATGCGGCCCTCGGTGTTGTAGGGGGAGTCTTTTGCCCATTTGAAGGGTTGTCGCCGGAAGGGGTCGGGTCCTTCCCCTGTCATGCCGATCTCTTCACCATAGTAGATCCAGGAGATCCCCGGCAGCGTGAAGAGGATGTGCGCGGCGAGCGCGGATCTTTCAGCGTCTTCGTTGAACTCGCTCATGATGCGGTCCATGTCATGATTGGAAAGGAAGATGGAATCGATGAAGTCGGCACGGACGTCACCGAAGGTCTCACGGGAGGAAATAAGCGTACCGGCGAGATTGCTGTGTCGTGATTGCAAGACAGCGCGTTTCGCCTCGGCGGCGAAACGGAAGTTGAAAAGGGAGTCCATGCCCTCGTAATAGCCGGAAAGATAACCGTCATCCTCCGTCCAGACCTCACCCAGAACGAAGGCGTTTTCATCGACGCTTTTGACATGGGCGTTGAACTCTTTGAAGAAATCGATGTTCTTTCGGGTGAGTTGGGCGCGGGATTCGTGAGGAAACTGGTTCCGATCAAAGATGTGGCGGGCGGCATCGATGCGGAATCCCGCGACACCCCTTTCGAGCCAGAACTCGGCGATAGAGAAAATGCGCTCCCGGACCTCGGGGTTGTCGTAGTTCAGTTCGGGCATCTGGTCCCAGAAGGATCCATAATAGTAGTCCTCCCGGTACTCGTGCCAGCCGTTTTGCAGTTGCCCGGGGAGATTCTCGTATTCCTCGGCCGAGAGCCAGCTGTAGAAATCGCGATAATCCGCATCGCCCTCCCGCGAACGTTGGAACCAGGGATGGTGGAAAGACGTGTGGTTGATGACAAGGTCCATGACGACGGCGATATCGTGCTCGGCCATGGTCTCCAAAAGTTCGTCGAAATCATCGAGGTCGCCGAAGGTGGCATCGATCCCGTAGTAGTCCATGACATCATACTTGTGGTAGGAGGGGGAAGGGTGGATTGGTGTCAGCCAGACGCAGTCGACGCCCAAGGTGTCGGCGAGATAGTCGACATTTTCCGTGATGCCGCCGATATCGCCTTTGTTGTCACCGGTGGAATCGGCGAAGGCGATGGGGAAGATCTGATAGCACACATCCACTTCCTCCAGGAATCTCGGCGAAGCCTCGACCATTTCCGCCGAGTCGGGGTCATCATCGATGAGCCGACAGGCGGACATGACAGAGAGGGCAGTGACAAAAAACACAATCAAGAAGGTTTTTTTCATGAGTCGCTCTCCTTTCGGGAAAAAAGGGCCCCGTGATGAGGGGCCCTCGGGCGTGTCAGTCGCGGGTGTTGTTGCGTTCGATCCAGTCCACGGCCGCATCGTGGATTCTTTGTTGGGTGGCCGCCGCATCGCGGTCACCGTCCCAAAGCTCCATGAGATAGTCTTCGACACCGATGTTGTAATAGACGCTCATGGCGCGCTGCGTCGGGTTCTCCGGCAGTGTCGCGGCGGGCTCCAGCCAAGCGTGTTCGAGACCGGCGACCATGTCTTGTTTGAAGTCGTCCTCGATGACGGGGTAGATTTCCGCATCGTCCTGCAGGGCCGGGATGTAGGTGGAGTTGTTGACCATGGTCGCCATGGTCTCATCGGTGTAGAGCCAGCGCAGGACCTCGTTGGCGGCGGAAGGATAGGGTGTGGCGGAATTGATGACGAAGCCCTTCGTCTTGATGAGTTGCGACATATGGTTGCCGTCATAGGTGGGGATGGCGGAGAACTCGAAATCGTATCCGGTGTCATCCATCTGTTCTTTGACATCCATCCAGGTGCCCACCATGCCGAAGGGATAGTCCCCTTCGAGATAGCGTTCCCAACGCCAGTCCATCTCGCCCGAAGAGCGGATGGACCCGGTCTCGTCGACGCTCATGTTGGTCTGGGACCATTCTTCCACGAGTTCGAGGCCCACGAGGAATTCCTCGTCGTCGAATCCTGGATCGGTGTAGTCGCCCTCTTCGAAGATCTGCCAATCACCGGCGGTGATCTGCGGATAGGCGGACCAGACCTCGACGATGCTTATCGGGAAGAACTCGCGGATGGTGCGGCCGTCGAAGGTGGGACGTTCATCGGGGTCGAAGCCGTATTGGTCGGCATAAGCGAAGATGTCCTCCCAGGTGGAAAGTTCGGCGGGGAGATTGTCCTCGGTGACATCGTCGACATCGACGCCCCATTCTTCCAGCATGGTCCTGTTCCAGGAGAAGATCATGCCGTCGTAGAAGGCGGGCAAGAAGAAGTTGCCGAGATGGTTGATCTGGTGATAGATTTCGTGGGTCTGCTCTTCACCGATCCAGATGAAATAGTCGTGGAACTGTCGCACGGCATTCTCGCGGCCGAGGACCTCATTGTCGATGACAAGAGCCACATCGGGAGCCTCGTCCTCCATGAGTTCGAGTCCCTCCATGCCGGAGCTCTCCGAGTTCACGGATTCATAGTTGCGGAAAGAGAGCATGTTGTGCTTCTCGGGATACTCGTCTTCGGGAAAGTCCTCCTGCCACTGCTCGATGATGGCGAGTCCCATGGTGTCGCTGTCGACGCCGATGGTGATCTCGGCTCCCTCTTCGGGGACGAAGACGCCTTCGTCCTCGTCATAGATGACGGTCGGTTCATACTGGTCGCGTTCACAAGCCGCAATGGCGAACACGGCGAACACGCCCACAAACAGAGTGACTAGCTTTTTCATAGTGGTAATCATTCCTCCTCCGAATTGATTGATGGTTCCGTTATGACGGTTGACACTGTGCATGTCGGGGTGTCGAGGGTTATAAAGAATGATGGCATTTCCTCTAGGCATCCCTCCTTTGCAAAGGGTTCATATCAAGGGTTCTTCGAGGTTGTTCACACGGTAGTAGACGGCGATGATGCGCAAGAGGTAGACGATGGTGAAGAGGAGACTCGCCCATCCCGCCAAAGGCCAGCCCAAAACGGCAGTGAGGAGCGCGGGTCCTGTCATGGCGAAGATGGTGAGTTTGAGCGCGGTAGTGAAATCGATCTTTTTCACGGGTGAACGGTAGTTCGTGATGAGGAAGAAAGGCGACACGAGCAACACATAGACGGCCGTCTGGAAGAACTGCGCCGGATAGAGGAAGAGCATGCCTTCGGCGATGTTCACATAGTAGAGGTTGTCGAGGAAGAAGCCGGTGACGGTGTCTTGGTAGACTTGCTCATCCTCAGCCTCTTCGGCGCCTTCTTGCACCCGCGAAAAATCGAGGTCGCCGTGCAGCGCGTAAGAGCCCTGCAAGATCTTTCGGGAGCCGTCATCTTCATCCACTTGGATGATGACGGCGCGGGTCCGCCCGAGGATGACGCTCGATGCTTCGAAATCCTCGATATTGTCGGGGACCTCTTCGACATGGATGAAGTCGTAGTCCCCATAACGGGTCCTGATGAGTTCCGAACAGGTGAGCTCCCTGTCCTCGATGCGACAGTCCAAGCGGTCTTGGTAGGCATCACGGAACGCCCGGTGGATGTTGTCAAAGTCTTCACCGCGTTCCAAGCCTTGTACGAGGCCCGCGATGGTCGGGACGGTCACGAGCATGGCGTTCACGATGAGAAGGAGAAAGGCGGGGAAGAACGAGGCCTTGCGCGCCCTGAGCAAGGTCTTGTTGCTGTAGAACATCTTGATGAACGTGGTCAGTTTCTCTTTCACGGGCCTCACCCGGTCCTTTCTATGAAGATGCGATCAACCCTTCTCGGCCCCGGCCGTGAGGCCGTAGGTGACATATTTCTGCATGTAGATTTGCACGATCATGATGGGTACGGCCAAGAAGAGTGCCCCGGCCATGAACCACATGGGTCTGTAGGGTTGCGGTGTGGGCACGTTCATGCGGAAGAGCCACATCGCCACAGTCTCGTTGTTCGGCATGAGGATGGAAGGCAGGATGTAGTCGAGCCAGGGTCCCATGAAGGCGGTCACGGCGATGAACCCCATGATGGGAGCCGCGAGCGGGACGATGATCTTGATCATGATCTGCAAATTCGTCGCTCCGTCAATGGCCGCCGCCTCATCGAGCGATTTCGGCACGTTGCGCATGAATCCCCGGACGATGAAAGTGTTGAAGGGGATCGCCCCCGCTACATAGATCAACGAGAGATAGAAGGGGTTGTTCAGCCAGCCGAAAACGCGGAAGATGATGAAGAGCGCGATCATGCCCATGAATCCCGGGAACATCTGCAGTCCCATCATGAGAAGCAGCGCGGGCTTTTTCGCATGAAAACGGAAACGGGTGACCGCGAAGCCCACGAGGGCCGAGAGGATCACCACGAGGACCGTGGTGACGGTGGCGACGAGAAGCGTCGTCAGGAAGGAATCCACATAGTCGGGGAAGAGCTGTCCCGTCTCCGACCGGTAGGTGAGGATGTCCCGGTAGTTGTCGAGTGTGAAAGAGGTCGGGATGATGGGGACATAGCCGATGCCCGGCGCGTCCGAAAACGCCGCCGAGACCATCCACGATATCGGTGCCAAGGCGATGCCGACCCACAAGAGGAGCCAAGCATAGACGATGACGTGTTTGACCACCTTGGGGAGCGTGGTTCCGAAGAAGCGCAATGCTCCGGTCGCTTCTTTTTTGTCGGTGTGTCTCTTTTCACGGAAGGCCATGGTCAATCCTCCTCCCAGAAGCTCTTGAGTCGGGAGAGATAATAGAGCGAGACGATCGCGATGAGGATGAAGACGAGTATGGAATAGACCGCGGCGAGATTGTAGGCGTTATGGTCGCCTGATTCGAAGGCGATCTTGTAGATCCAGCTTATGAGGATGTCGGTTTGTCCCGGGGGCGTGTCCCGGATCGCGCGCGGGATGTCGTCGGTGAGATAGCGCGGGCCGCCCCCCGTCAGGAAGTAGATGGCGCCGAAGTTGTTGAAGTTGAAGGTGAAGGTGGTGATGATGACGGGTGCCGTGGCCCTGACGACCCAGGGGAGGGTGATGTAGCGGAACTTCTGTGTGGTGGACCCCCCGTCGATGTCGGCGGCCTCATAGAGGTCTCTCGGGATGATGGAAAGCACTCCCGTGATCAACAACATGAAATAGGGATAGCCCATCCAGAGGTTCACCGTCAACACGAGAAAGCGGGCGAGATTGGCATTGGCGGGCCGGGTGAACCACTCGATGGTCCCTGTGCCCCCTTCGCCGATGAGTCTCAGACTTTCTAAAGCGGTCCGAACGGTGTCTGTCACACCCCAGTCGGCGAGCAGGCGGTTCATCAATCCGTCGGCGCCGAAGATGTTGGAAAAGACGATGAGAGAGATCATGCCCGGCACCGCCCAGGGCAGGATGAGGACGAGACGCCAGAGTTTCTTGTAACGGACGAAACGGCTCTCGATCACCACCGCTTGGAAGAAACCCATCACATAGACGGTGAAGCTGCTCATCGCGGCATAGAATGTCGTCCAGCCGAGCACGCGCAGAAAGAAGGTGCGGAACGCGGGGTCGATGCCGAAGACTTCGCGGAACGTCGCGAAACCGTGCCACTCGATGAGGTCGCTTCGCAAGGAGATGGAAGCGTCATAGTTCGTGAAACCGACAAGGAAGGAAAAAAGGAAGGGCATGAGGATGAAAAAGAGGATGAGACCGACGGCGGGGATGATGATGATGTAGGCGAAGAACTGGTCCCAGATGCGCCGGATCCATTCCTTGAAGCGTTCAATCTCCATACCGGCGCGTATCTTCTTGTCGGTGATGTAGGCATCACGGACGGAAAAGATCCAAAGCGCGGCGAAGATGGCGACAAGCACCAAAACGATGACCCCTTCGCCCATGAGGGTCCGGGAGTTGTCGGATTGCAGCCAGTCGTAGGCGAAATCCTCGTTGACAATCAGACTTCCCCGGTACATGTCGCCCACAGTCAATGCGCCGAGCGTGAAGAACCCCCAGATTCCCCGGGTGAAGAGACCACCGTAGTCACGGAAGAAATACAGGGTGTTCTCCGCGGGATAGCGGGCGATTTCTGCCGGCGCATAGATGTAATCACCGGTCAAGAACTCCGTGAGGAGGAAGACGAGGAAGATGCCGAGAAAGAGGGCTCCCTTGTACGGTTGCTTGTTGCGGAACTGTCCGAGTCCCATCAGGAAGAAACTTGAAAGGCCCTTGAGGAAAGAGCGCGGGTGGTGTTTCGCCGCAAGATAGAGGTTCTTGAAGAAGTTCAAAATTCCCGTCACCAAAGCCCGGAAGAAACGATATACTCCGCCAATGGTTTTGGTGATCCTCGCGAAAATAAAGCGCCCAAGCCCTTTCGCTTTGGCGACGACCTTTGATTTCCAAAAAGCGCGTCCGGTTTTTCTTTCGTTGTCCTTATCCATGGACCGAATCCTCTCAATGGTGTTCAAAGGGTCGCACAAACGTATGAAAACCCTTTTACATTTTTATGGTATCAAATGCTCCGTTCGGTTTCAATGAATCCAACCCGGATAATGGGGTGGAACGGGTTCCCGAATGCATCCATGAAAAAGGAGGCGCGCTTTGGACACCTATTTACCGGAACATGATGGTGAGATGCGGGATTCAAAGTGAAAGGGGTGAACGGCATATGAAAGATATCCCCTTGCCGAAAAAAAAGACGGCACACAAGCCGCCTTAGCGAAACATCGGTCCAATAACCTTCAACGCTTCCGTTTGTACATGCGCGCTTCATAGGGGCCGAAGGAGGTAGCTTTCTTTTCCGCACGCTTTCTGTCGCTTGTATAGAGGAAGAGACGGAAACCGGAAGGATCGATGGGGAACTCCATCTCGAGGGGCGTCTCTTTGAAGTTCGCGAGCACCAGATAGTCGCAAGTCTTCGCCCGCAGAAGATAGTTGAAGGTCTCTGGATGTTCCAGACCGAAGAAGGTCACATCGCCATGGGCGACATCCTCCTTGCGTCTTTCGCTTAAAAGCCTTTGATACACCTTCAAGAGGCTCTCTTCCTTTTCGAGTTGGTCTTTCACATTGATGTGCACATGGTTCTTGTTCACGGGCATCCAGGGTGTCGTCTGTGAGAAGCCGGCATGCTTATCTCCATTCCATTGCATGGGCGAGCGGGCGTTGTCGCGCGAACGGTCGCGCAAGGCCTGCATGGCGACTTCGTGGGACGACCCGTTCGCCCGGAAATTCTCATATTCGGTGAACACCTCGACATCGCGGAAATCTTCGAGACGCTCATAATCGACATTGGTCATCCCGATTTCCTCGCCATAATAGACGATCGGTGTCCCGGGAAGAAGATAGAGGATCAATGCGAGCATTTTCGCGCTTTCCTTCCAGTAACGGGCGTCATCGCCATAATGGCTGACGATGCGCGGGTGGTCGTGGTTATGCCAATAGATCGCGTTCCAGCCCTTCCCCTGCAAGGCTTCGTGCCAACGGGCAAAACTCTTTTTGATCTTTGGCACATCGATTTCGCCCTTGGCCCATTTCCCCGGGGTGAGGGTGTTTTTCGGATTCGTGTCCGCCCAACAATGCCCGAAATGGATGAGCATGTCGAACTCTTCCGAATCGAACCCCGCATACTGCAAGGCCTCCTTTGTCGAGGCGCCGCCGCTTTCGCCGATGATGACGAGGTCATGCGGCTCGAAGATCTCTTCTCCGAGCTCTTGCAGGTATTCGTGGTGCTCGGGGAGGCTCGAGAAGTGTTCATATCCCGGAGAAGCGTCGGGAAAATCCCAGTTCTTCTCGAGATGGTTCGCCGCATCCAAACGGAATCCGTCGACGCCGATGTCGATCCAGAAGCGCAGGACTTTCTTCATGGCCTTCCGCACGGCTTTGTTGCGCCAGTTGAGGTCGGGCATCTTCTTGCTGAAGATGTGGAGGTAGTATTCATCCATCAACTCGTTGTAAGTCCAGGTCGGATTGCCGAAGAAGCCGGTCCAGTTCGTCGGACGCTTCCTTTCGCCCTTTTCCCACTTCGGTTCCTGCCAGATGTAGAAATCGCGGAAGTGTCCGTGTTCGGGATGGGTCGGGTCTTTTGCGGCTTGAAACCAGGGGTGTTCGTCCGACGTGTGGTTCAACACCATGTCGATGATGATCTTCATGTCCCGTTTGTGCGCTTCGGCGACGAGCCGCCGGAAATCTTCGAGGCTACCGTAGTCGGGACTCACCTTGTGGAAATCGCGGATGTCGTAGCCGTTGTCGTCCATGGGAGAGTCATAATGCGGTGAGACCCAGACCGTGTCGGCTCCCAATGTCTTGATATGGTCCAATCTGGAGATGAGACCGGGAAGGTCACCGATACCGTCGCCGTTTCCGTCTTGGAAACTGCGGAGATACACCTGATAGATGATGATGTCCTGCCACCACTTTCTCATGTGGGACTCCCCCTCATATGGATCGTTCAAACACGTGCGACTGCTCGTCAAGAACCATTCTATCACGACCCTTCGGCCTTGGAAAGTTCCATTGTCAGGTTAAACGGTTCCCGAAAGTGGTCACGACAGATCTGGTGTACGATAGTCAGACACAGACGACATGATATAATGAAAACGAAAGGGGGAATCACTATGCCCATTTTCGACAAAGAGGCCCCGCACTATGATGATTGGTATGAACTTCCCATCGGACGTCTCGCCGACGAGATTGAAAGCGAACATCTCTTGCGATTGCTCTCTGTGATAAAAGGCATGAGAATCCTCGATGTGGGAACGGGCACCGGCAACTTCGCCTTGCAGCTCGCCGAACGCGGGGCGGAAGCGACCGCGATCGACATTTCCGACCCGATGCTCGCCGAGGCGGAAAAGAAAGCGAAGGAAAAGAACCTGTCCGTCCGTTTCAAAAAGATGGACGCTGCCGATCTCGCCTTTCCCGACGGCACGTTTGATGCCGCCGTGGCGGTGACTACACTCGAGTTCGTCGCTTCTTCGGAAGATGTCTATGCGGAGATGAAACGCGTCGTCCGTCCGGGAGGGGGCATTGTCATCGGCGCCATAAACCGTTCGAGTGATTGGGGCCGTTTCTATCGGAGCCGAAAGATGCAAGAAGAGACCGTCTTCGGCCATGCCCGGTTTTTCACGAAAGAGGAGCTCGTGCATCTCGACGAAAGCGCGGTGGAAGAGGTCGGAGAATGTCTTTTCGTCCCACCGGACGCAAATGAAGAGGACATCACCCGCAAGCGTGAAGCAGAACTCGAAGGAAAGAGGGAAGGAGGATTCCTGTGCGCACTCTACCGGAAGAAGGAAATGTGAACTGTCTCATCCGTGTTCTGCCCCTGGAAGGAGAAACTGGCGAACGAGACGTGCGTGAAGTGCTCGACATCATCCGGACCTACGATTTCGCCACCGTCGAGATCGGTCCCATGGCCACCACCGTCCACGGTGGAAAAGAGGAGGTCTTCAAGATGTTGAGAGAGGTGCATGATCATCTTGAAACCGGCGGTTGCCCCTTCGTCATCGATGTCTCACTATCGAACACGTGCGGAAAATGAGAAGATGAGAAAAAGACTCTGCAG
>PWYL01000078.1 GCA_003568315.1 Mollicutes bacterium
ATCAGGACAAAAAGCAGCAGTCGTAAAAGATTGACATTATAGCAGATACAAATCACTACCCCCTTAGCTCAGCCGGCAGAGCAACGGATTCTTAATCCGTGGGTCCGGGGTTCGAGTCCCCGAGGGGGTACCATTCTTAACCCTCACTGATATGAAGACTTAAAGCAGCCATTGCAACGACCAATAATTGTGAAATATCCTTTCGGTCGCAAAATATGTCGCAAAAAAGCGATCGGAGGTGTAGTGATGGCTATTCAAATCAGGTGGTCGAGCCGTTATAATCAATGGACAGCCGATATGCCAAATCAGGGCGGTTGTCGCAAAAGGGAGTATTTCGGAAAAGACAAGCAAGCCGCACAGGCTAAATTCCACAGAATGATGGCCGATTTTTATGCAACGAGCGAGGAGAAACACAGAGAACAACCTGCCGCCGACGAAGTGACTTTGGCACAGCTTTCCGAACAGTTTTTGACCTGGAACAGGGCAAACAAAGCCCACAATACCTGGCGATCTTACAGAGACGGACTAAGGTATGTTCTGGAGAGATATCCAGATATTGCAATAAGCCGGGTAACGCCTTCCGATATCGAAACCATAAAGAAGGATATGGTCTCTCAGGGGTTCAGATCCAGGACAATAAACAAGATGGTCGCGGCCCTGAAGAGACTCTATAATTGGGCGGTCAAACAGAAGCTTGCAGAAGACAACCCCGTGCGAGATATGGAACATGTAAGCGATCATGTCAACGCCCCGCAGCACCCCCGGAAGAAGCACCTGATGTTGCAAAAAGCCCGGGAATCCGTTATGTTATGTCACGATTCGCCCCCACTCGGGGATATCTGCGAGTTTACCCTGATGACCGGCATGAGGATCGGAGAGGTCGTGAGGATTACCTGGGAGGATGTTGACCTGGAAGAGCGATTCCTGAGACTTGAGCTCCATAAGACGAGCAGATATAACGCCCGTCCCCGCACCATCCCGCTTTGCAGACGTGCGGTGGAGATCCTCGAAAAGCAGAACATGCGCCTGTCAAAGCTCAGAAAAAAAACCGGGTGCAAAACAGTGTTTATGAATGACAGGGGGCAGCCTTTCAAGGTTTTCGCCCTGCAAAACAGGCTTAAGAGACTCAGGAAAAAACATCCACAGCTGATCGGGTTCTCATTTCATAAGCTGCGACACACATGCGCCACCTACCTTGCCAGAGAGCAGGTCCCAGAGCGAGTTGCACAGGCGATACTCGGGCATAACTCATCGCTTATGACCAGGTACTATACTGCCACGGCCAGTAGCGAGATGCTGGATGCGGTCGAGAAACTATCGCAAGCCGCCAGTTCTGGAACACATTGATTAAAAGCGAGATAGCTATATGGACGAAGACCGTTTTGAGCTGAGCGATGCTGACGCCTACAGGGCAGCTTATCACTCCACGCGTGCCTGGGGGTGCCTGCAGAAAGGCTGGCTGATGATGAAAGAGGAGCTCACAGAAGAGATGTGGGCTTCGCTCCGGAAACTGGCCTCTTATGCCGAGAAACTGGACATAAAACTAGCACTAAGCACCGCTCTTGAATGTGAAGATACCGGAGAAGCCGAGCACATCCGACTCTCCGCCCTCTGGTGCTCACTGATGGATAACTGGCAAGATGCGGGCAAAGGGTTCGGGGATCTTATGCTGAGTATATTCAGGAACTTATGCACATCACACCGGATAGCAGAAAGCAAACAGAAAACGCTGCTCGGAGTGATCGAGAAAGAGCTGAAAAAACTCGGCAAGACCACTGTCAGGGCCTTCACCAAAGCCGCTACTGGTGCGCCTGGAAGCTGCGAGGGCATACCATCTGAGCTTGCTTCTGACATGGCCCGCACTCTGAATCTCATGGAGAGGGCTGTTTTTGATGCTCCCAAAGACCCTTATGAGGCAGACATCTGGTATGGCCCGAAGATCGGCTGGCAAGAGCGCATCAAGTACCTGCCGGAACGATCACCTGAGACAGACCCCGAATCAGCAGCAGCTCTACCAACGGTAATGGTAGACCTGGTAACAAATGAGACCGGTTTCTACCAGCATTTTCACCAAATCTGGACCAATGTGCTCGGATGTGGCAATAACCTGACTGGAACGGCCGGAAGATGGTTTGAACTCGGGCGAGACCTGGCTCTGCTTATCGACCAGCCGGCTGTTCCTGAATCCATCCTGAGAAAGTACTTCCCCGACACCTTTGCAGAAGCCCCAGAAGCTGGTTTTGACCCCTGGTATCTACCCTCAGAAGCCGGCCTTGAACACGATCGGGAGCAGGCTCGGGAACATGTCCGCAACCTTCCCCTGAAAATGCCTGAAAGTAAGGGAAAAACTGCAATTAAGTGGGCTTACTCAGTTCACAGGCAGGCTGAGGATGTGCTTTATGAGCAGAAACCGGCGGAAGAAGAAGTCAAAAAGGAGATAAAATCCGCGCAGCAAGCAGAAAAGCCTGCGGAACATGAAAAGAAAACTTCACTTACGTTAAACGAACTGGCTCAGAAGTTTTTGACTTACAGCCGAAACAATAGCGCTCCCAAAACAGCAGATAGCTACCGCAGCGGCCTTAAATACATACTGAAAGATACAGATGAGTTTCGAGACAAACCTGCAAAAGAGCTCTCGCCGATGGATGTCGAAGCTGTTAAGCGCGCCATGAAAGGAAAAGGACTCTCTGCCCGAAGCATCAACAAGATGGTAGGCGCAGTAAAAAGGGTCTATAACTGGGCGGTAGATTACAAAGTCCTTGAAAACAATCCTGTCGAGGGCGTTGAGAAGGTAAGCTCTCACGTAAATGCGCCCGACCATGCGCCTCAGAAGCACCTTTCGCTTGATGATGCGAAAAAATACATTAAACTTTGCGCCGACAGCCCTCCTCTTGGCGATATATGCAGGTTTCTTCTTCATACAGGGATGCGGGTTGGGGAGCTTGTTGATTTGAGGTGGGGGGATATTGACGAAGAATCCGGCTTTATCAGACTCCAGAAGCACAAAACAAGCAGCAGGACGGGCAAGCCAAGGACTATCCCGATTGTTAAGAGTGCTCTGGCGATTGTAGAGAATCAGAAAAAGGAGAGAAATCAGAACGGAAATACTGAGCCTGGTGATCCTGTATTTGTCGGTGATAAAGGGCAGAAGCTGAAGGTGGATGCTCTGCAGAACAGGCTGAAGCGTCTGAGGAAAAAACATCCACAGCTTGAAAACCTGACTTTTCACAAGTTAAGACATACATGTGCTACGCTGCTTGCAAAGAATGGCGTCCGGGAACAAGTAGCTCAGCAAATGCTCGGCCACAGATCTCCTTTGATGACGCGTTACTACACGGCAGTTGAGAGCGATGATCTGAAAGAAGCTGCGGGAAGGTTGTCTGATGGTATTGAAGGTGTGTAGGTTTTGGTATTTTGTATGAGAATCTCAGCAAACCGGCAAAATTCTTCTTGACTTTGCCCATGTGCTGGTGTATGTTATGGATGGATGGTGGGTTGAATTGTTTTGATTAGTGGAGGAGATGAGATGGCTACAGATGAAAAACCCTGTCCTTATTGTGCTGAGGATATCAAGGCTGAGGCAATTAAGTGCAGGTTTTGTGGGGAGATGTTGGATAACCAGGGAGCGGGGCCTCAGAGTTTTTATCAGAAATCCGGGATAAGCCGAGGGGGGAAGAGCTCAAAAGAAAAGAAAGGTGGGTGGCGACGTTGGCTTGTTAAATTAGGGATTTTAAAAGAGCAGGGAGGGCTTTCTTGGTTTTCTATGGTGCTGATAGCATTGGTTTTGCTGGGGGCGTGGGTTTTTTGGTATTCACCGACAGGAAGATCTAATAAACTATTTGACGAAGGAGTGGAATTGTGGGATCGGGGGCATTATACAGAAGCGTTGCGATCTTTTCAGAAAGCCGTGAAGATAAAGCCTGATTTTGCTAAGGCGTGGTTTGGTAAAGGCGTCTCTCTGGGAAGGCTTGGTCGATATGAGGAAGCGCTGCGGGCTTACAGAAGAGCTGTGGAGATAAAGCCTGACCTTGCCGAGGCGTGGAATAATAAAGGCGTCTCTCTGAGGAGGCTTGGGCGAGATGAGGAAGCGCTGCGGGCTAACAGAAGAGCTGTGGAGATAAAGCCTGACTA
>PWYL01000083.1 GCA_003568315.1 Mollicutes bacterium
CTCGACTACGTGGTCGCGTTCGGCATCCTCTCCCTCGCAGGGCTTCTCTTCCGCCTCGACAAGAAGAGTGCGGGATTCTTCGTCGGGGGCATGCTTCTCGGCGGTCTCCTCCGCTACGGCGTGCACATCGCTAGCGGCGTCATCCTCTTTGCCGATTGGCTCCGCGACACCTATCCGGGCACAAATCTCCTTTGGGCCTCGATTCTCGCCAACGGCACCTACATGGCGCCGATCATCGTCTTGACCGCGGTCGTGGGCGGATTGATTTTCGTCCGCATGCGGGAGAGACTCCTCTTCGAGAAGGACTGAACCATCCGCAACACCCCGGTTTTATCCGACAAAAGACCCGGCGACGGGTCTTTTTCATTGGCTGGCACAGGAATCCGTGTTATAATTTGAGCGTGATCGGAGGGATAGGATGGTCTGCAGGCGTTTGCGAGGCACACTCGGAAAAGGGGCCGTCTTCTGTCACGGCCGCCATCTCGCGCAAGGCCCCGCCGCCTTTGTCCGGGGTGTTTTGGAAAGTGTGCTCTTTCGGCAAGGAGGCATCGTCTGCGACTATGCCGGCGGTCCTTTGGAATAGCGGAAAACAAGCCGTTTTCATGCGGCTTTTTGTTTTCTCCGGGAAAGACAAAAAAAACATCTTTGATGTATAATGGATAATAGGAGGAGTGATAACCATGAAGGTAGTGTTTGTGGGGAGTGAAGCGACTCCCTTTGCGAAAACCGGCGGACTGGCGGACGTTCTCGGCAGTCTCCCGAGGGTGTTGAGCGATATCGGCCACGATGTGCGTGTGATCCTGCCGAAACACGCACCGATCAGAAAACATTTCAACGGACGCATCGATACGCTCGGCACGACGAGGATTCCCGTCCACGACAAGGAAGAGTACGCCGGTTACCAAACCATCGAAAAAGAGGGCGTGACCTACTTTTTCATCGACAACGAGTTCTATTTCGGCCGGAGGGAACATCTCTACGGCGATTTCGACGACGGTGAGCGCTACGGTTTCTTCAACCGGGCCGTACTCGCCCTCATCGAGGACCTCAATCTCACGGTCGACATTTTGCATCTGCATGATTGGCAATGCGGATTGATTCCCTACATCATCAAACACACCGATGCGCATCCGCGCTTGAAACATGAGGCGAAAATCATCTTCACCATCCACAACATCGCCTATCAGGGCGTGTTCGAAAAAGACCTTCTCCCCCATCTCCATGTCCCCGACAAGGACGAACTCTTCCACGAAGGGAAGCTGAACTTCTTGAAGACGGCCCTGGTCACGGCCGATTTCATCACCACCGTGAGCGAGGCCTACGCCGATGAACTCACCTACGCCTATTACGGACACGGCATGGAGCCATACCTCTCCGCAAGGAGGGCGACCTTCCAAGGCATCCTGAACGGCATCGATTATGACACCTTCAATCCGAAGACCGACACCGCCATCAAGAAGAACTTCGACCTTTCCAACTACCTGAAAGGCAAAAGCGAGAACAAACAAGCGCTTTTCGACATGTTCCACCTGCCGCATGCCGAAAAGCCCGTCTTCGGCATCGTGAGCCGTCTCGCCGAACAGAAGGGGTTCTCGCTTTTGAAGGATGTCGTGCCGCCGCTCTTGAAGGCGGGGCGGATGCGGCTCGTAGTCTTGGGCGAAGGCGATGCCGAACTCAAAGACTTCTTCGAATATCTCAAACGCGAGTATCGTGATGATGTCGGCCTCTATTTCGGGTTTTCCGACAAGATTGCGAGACAGATCTATGCCGGAAGCGACTTCTTCCTCATGCCTTCGCGCTTCGAGCCTTGCGGCCTCGCCCAGCTCATCAGCATGCGTTATGGGACACTCCCCGTCGTCAGAAAGACCGGCGGACTGAAGGATTCGGTGGAACCCTTCAACCGCCACGAGAAGACGGGGGAAGGTTTCGCCTTCTTGAACTATGATGCCGAAGATCTGGAAAAGACCCTCGAAGAGGCACTCGCGGTCTATGGAAAAAAAGACGTCTTCAAGGCGATGGTCCGCCGCGCCATGAAGAAGGATTTCAGCTGGGAGAAGAGTGCGAAGAAATACCATGGACTCTACACAAAATTGAAAGGAAGAAAATGATGGAGACGTTGGCGCTCATCCTCGCCGGCGGAAGAGGCTCGCGGCTCGACATCCTGAGTGAAAAACGGGTGAAGCCCGCTGTGCCCTTCGCCGGGAAATACCGTATCATCGATTTCACTTTGAGCAATTGTTCCAACTCCGGCATCTACAACATCGCCATCCTGACACAATACCTCCCCTTGAGCCTGAACGAACATATCGGGGTGGGCAAGCCCTGGGATTTCGACCGCCGCGACACGAAACTCTCGCTTTTGCAGCCCTACAAGCAATGGTACTCGGGGACGGCCGATTCCGTCAGACAAAACATCGGCTACATCGAACGGTCGAATGCGAAAAAAATCCTCATCCTCTCAGGCGACCACGTCTACAAGATGGATTATCGCAAGATGCTCAAGACCCACGAAGAGAAGGGTGCCAAACTCACCATCGCCGTGCAGGAGGTGCCTTGGGAGGACGCGAGCCGCTACGGCATCATGAAGACAACCGCAGACGGTCGCATCGTGGAATTCGCCGAGAAGCCGGAAGATCCTCCGAGCAATCTCGCCTCGATGGGAATCTATGTCTTCGAGACGGAAATGCTTGTGCGCGCGCTTGAAGAATTGAAAGAGGAGGATCTCGATTTCGGCAAGCACGTCATCCCCCATCTTCTCGGCGACGAGGTCTACGCCCATGTCTTCAAGGATTATTGGAAAGACGTGGGCACCTATGACGCCTACCTCGACGCCAATCTGGAATTGACTTCGACCGTCGACAAGATACCCTTGGACATGTATGACCGCTCTTGGCGAATCTATACAAGGAGCGAAGAGCTGCCCGCCGTGAAGGTCGGCTCGAAGGCGGAAATCCGCCAGGCCATCATCGCCAACGGCTCCATCGTCGCCGGCACCGTTGAGCGGAGTGTCCTCTCACCCGGTGTCGACATCCGCCCGGGAGCCGTCGTGAAAGAGAGCGTGATACTGAACGACACCACCGTCCATGAAGGAGCCCGCATCGAGCGGGCGATCATCGACAAGGAAGTCGTCGTCGGCAAAAACGCCATCATCGGCTCGGGTGACGATTACACCCCCAACAAAGAAAGACCGGATTTGCTCGAAAGCGGCTTGAATGTCATCGGCAAGGGGATCACTGTTCCCGAAGGCGCTGTCTTGGAGCGGAACTGCCGCATCTTCTCGACGGGTTCCATCAAGGAAAAACGCCTACAAAGCGGCACCACATTGCGCTAAAAAAGAGACCGTCCGCGGACGGTCTCATTTGTTTTTCAGATAGGTGTCGACGGCTCTGAGATAGTCCAAACGCGGTCGGTAGCCTTCCTCGATCCGGAAGCCTTCGGCGGCAATCTCGGCGAAGGTCATCGATTTCCGGCCGGTCTTTGCCCGCTCGAGATATTTCTCGAGTCTTTCGAAAGGGAGGAGGAAGGAGGCATCCTCCCTTTTCACGTGGATGAGGATGAAAGTGAGGCCGCCGTGTCTTTTCACGCGGGAAAGATGCTCAATTTGGTGTTCGTGGATGTTTTTCAACGCGTAAGAGGTCTTGTGGCTCGTCTCTTTGACGTCGAAGTCGATGTAGAAGCCCTTGTAGATGCCGTTGTAGTCGGTGGTGGAGGGCTTCCGGTAGTAGGCTTCGGTGATTTTCGCCTTTTCGCGGGCCGGATAGTCGACATTCACGGTCTGGATGGGGGTGGGCTTCTTGTGGATGATGGCCTTGTCGTGTTCCAGATAGAAGCGGTTGGCTTCATCCACGAGTTTTTCCAGAGCCATTCCCCGGCGTTTCTTGGAAGAGGATTTTCTCTTTACCGCTTTCTTCTTCGGGATTGGATAATCGACCATGAGACTCACCTCACGTCCAGTCTACCACAAACACCGCCCGCCCCATATGGAAAAGGTTCACAAAAACCCCGTCTCCGTTTCGGCAGTACACCGACTTTGTGTTATAA
>PWYL01000041.1 GCA_003568315.1 Mollicutes bacterium
CTTTGCACTCATTATACCATGAATCAGCGGTTTTTGGCTTTGTTATTGGGGTTTTTCATTTGTCAACAAGCCCTATTTAATCATCGTTCTTATTTACCGGTGCTAGTTCCATCGGCCCTTCCTCGCCATCCGGATGCTTTTCGAGATATATGTCGAAGCAGGGCATATCCTCTTGGATGGCATATTCTTTGGCTTCCTCTTCCGATTCGAAGTAATACACGTTCCCGGTCTGGGCACAGGCAAGGACCCAAGCGGGCATCCCGTCAAAATCCTCGAGGGGTCGGGGGCGGATTTTCTCATTTTTCATTGTCGTTCCTCCTTTCTCTTGGCTGGATTGTTGGTCTTCTTCATACATCCCGATCAAGGGGCAAGGGGGTCGTCATGGCCGTTTTGAAAGTCCTCTCATAGCATGCTACAATGCCCTTGAAAGGTGAATCCGGACTCATTGTTTCCCCTTCATCCATCAGGGTTCAACGATGAAAACAGTCAATAGAACGGCGGAGCCTCGGGCGGTTGGAGACCACAAGTAGCCATAAACAACACGATGCCCACCAAGATGAGAATGAAAATCACCGTCCGGAGAATGTCATCTTTCTTGTCGTCGCCCATGTCGCACCTCCTTCTCTTCATAAGAACTGGATTGCGAGATGTGAAGAACTCAGAAAACATTTATCATCGAGAGGTGGGTATTGTGAACAAGGATGAAAGAACGATGCACATCGAAGGGAGAACGCTCCGAAAGGCGCATGATTGTGAAAAGCTTGTCGTTCCGGGGTATGTCGAGAGGATCGCCGCGCGCGCTTTCGAAGGTTTTTCGGGGCAAGAGATCCATATACCCAGAAGCATAGAGCGGATTGAAAGCCACGCTTTTAGCGGTTGCACTGCTGATATCATCTTCGAGAAAGCGCCGGAAAACGTGAAGTTCCATCCCGATGCCTTCGCGCATTTCGGCGGTGGCATGTATGTTTCCAAGAAGGAGAAGGGAAGGACCCTGCCCGAGGTCTGTGACAAGGAGCACTTATTGGAACTGGGAACTCTTCTCGCCCGCATCCTTCCTAAAATCTTCCGCTGAAGGACGGGGAGCGACCATAGAATCCACAAAGTCTTGTTTCTCAGGAAACAAGACATTTTATGTCAATACATGTAAAATTATAACAGATAGATTTTCGAAATCAAGGAAGAATTAATAATCACGGATTGAAAAAAAATGCGATAAGAAGCAATATTAAGCTGAAATGACAAAATGTATTTTTGTGTTGACAAAATACGTAAAAAAGAGTATATTAATGTTGTGCCACAAAAACTGGAGGTGAAAGAATGTGGACAAGCGCCCATTCATCGATGTTCTGAAAGACCGGGAAGAAATCAAAAGAATCGAGACGGACAAAAACATCCGTTACAAATTCCATAACATCCTCTATTATATCAAAGAGAGATACGACCTCCCCATCGTCAATCTGGCCAAGGTGTTCGGCACGACCAGACAGACCATATACAACTACTTCAAGATCAACACCGACGAGCTGCCGGACAGAGTGAAAGAGACCATAAAAAGCATCTATGGCGTCTTGGAATTCGAAGAGGTCCTGGAGAAGGAATTGAAAGTCGAGAAGGCTTACATGTACGAATTGCCCTTTCTTCAGGAATTGGTGGAACCCGAAGGCTTGCCCCCCATCCCCGACGAGGACATGGAAGTCTTCGAACCTTATGAGCATGTGTTGGGCCACACGGAATTGAAACCCAAAAGGCAATACGACTTCCAACGGATGTGGAATCACGCCGTCGAAACGAAAGAGGAATCCTCGCACCCGCAATATAGAAAAAGAACGGAAAAGCTGGACTCCCTCTTTGAACAGTTGAAGGAGACCCATTCCGAAGAGTACCTGGCGGTCCTCTTCAAGATTCTCGCGAAACGGATCGAAACGAATGATGAAGATTTCATCCTCTACTTGATGGATTACACCAAGAAACAATGACCATTCTTGCAAAGAGGTCTTTGACAAGCGGATCGAGTCGCCTCCACGGAGACGTCTTGATCGGATTGGCAGAAAACCAAAGAACGGATGATGGGCTATTCCACCATCCGTTCTCAAAATTACAGAAAGGATGATAGTGTATCAAAGACACCACCAGACAAGACAGTGTCACGGGATTCGCGGACATCATCGGGTTGGAGTCGGAAATCGCCGAACTGAAGATCCTCATCGACATCCTCCAACACCCCGAAAGGTTCGCGAAGTACGGGGCGACGCTCCCCAAAGGGGTCTTGATCCACGGTGATCCGGGAACAGGGAAGACCATGCTGGTACGGGCGCTCTCGAACGAGATCGACATCCCCTTCTATCCCATCACGGCGGACGACATCCTCTTCGAGGACGAGAACAACCGGCTCGAACGGCTGCAGGACGTCTTCGCCCTCGCCGAGAAGAACAAACCCGCCGTAATCTTCATCGATGAGATCGACACGTTCCTCGGTCTTAGGAAAGAAGCGCACGACAGCAAGATGCTGAACCAGTTGTTGACGCTCATGGACGGCTTCTATCAGAACGACCGCATCATCGTCGTCGCGACGACGAGCATCATCCAGCTCTGTCCGGACTCCTTGCTCCGTCCGGGCCGCTTCGACAAACTGTTGGGCTTGGAGATGCCCGCTCTCGCCACGAGAATCGAGACGCTGCTCAAATACACCGAAAGCCTCGATTTGTCCAAGGATGTCTCCTTGCGGCGGATTGCGAGTTCGCTGAAAGGAAAGACGGTTCCCGAGATCAAGAATATCGTCAACGAAGTGACGATCGCCAAAGTGAAAGACGGACGTGACACGGTCACCGAGCAGGACTTCTTCGCGACCATCGAGAAAGTCGAACTGGGCCTGAAAAGGGACAACGATGAAGCGGACAAATCCCGTAAAAGAAGAATCGCTCTCCACGAGGCGGGGCACGCCCTCATGGACTACGAGCTCGATTCCAGCGCGCAGATCGTCCGGATAAGTATCGTGAAGAGCGGCTATGCCGCCGGGAACACATGGAGAGGCATCGAGACCGACAATGACGACCAGACGCGCTCGGAGATAATCGACGAGATCAAGGTCGCCTTGGCCGGTATCGCGGCCGAGGATGTCATCCTCGGGGAGCACACGAACGGCGGCATCTCCGACATAAGGAAAGCCACTTCGATCGCAATAGACATGGTCAAGGCATGGGGCATGAGCGAACTGGGGGTCCGCCATTTCCAAGACAAACGCACCTTCTCCGTCGATCTAATCTCTGACGCCTACATGGAAAAGATCGATACCGCCGTCTCCCGGATTGTGAACTCGGCTTTCGAAACGTGCAAGACGTTCATGAGAGAGAACCAAGACCTCCTCGAAACAATCGCCGACGTCCTCCTGGAGCAAAACGTCCTCTTCCGGGAAGACCTGGAGACAATTGTCGAGAACCACAAGACCAACACTGTTTCCAATAATCAACCCAGAAAGAAAGAAAAAAATCCGAAGGAGGAAGCCCATGACTGACAAAAAGACGCCTCCCCCGCTCAACAAGTACGCCTATCGTCTTAGGAACATACGCAGTGGAGAAGAATGGGAAATCAAAGAAGTCCTGCCCTACATCAAGAAAGTCGTGGCGAAATCGAAAGGTCTCGGCGGCCACGGGGAAACTCGGACCCAACGGGGGTACTTGAAAGTAGTCCTGGATGCTCCCGACATGAATCCCCGCGCCGGTCAAGTCACCAAGAACAGCCGCATCGGCAACGCCATTCTCAAGATGGAGAGGAATGGCTCAGATTCATCCTATCTCACCTACAAAACCGCTGGTGGAAAGGAAATCACCTGCGAGATTCTGGAAAAATCAGAAATCTGAAAGCCGCGCATACATACAAGAGTATGTAATGTGTATCAGAAGCTCTATTATATCTTTCATTACCAAGCGTCCAATAATTACTCAAGTTGACATACTGTGCATTATCTGATTCGAAA
>PWYL01000066.1 GCA_003568315.1 Mollicutes bacterium
AGTTCTGGCTCCATGAAGCCGAAGACAATGATTCCGACAATGACAACGATAATGATAATGACGAACCAATAGAGGGCGAAGTCATCATCCATTTCATCGATGTGGGACAGGCCGATGCGACATTCATCGAAGGTCCCAATTACAACATCCTCGTCGATGCGGGCCGTCCAATCCCTGGAAGCCCGAGCGGAAACAATCGTGTCGTGCCCTATCTTCAATCCGAAGGTATTGACACTATCGATCTCTTGATTAGCACACACCCCCATTATGACCACCATGCGGATTTCATCGATGTTATGGACAATTTTGCGATCGGCACTGTCTGGAAAAGCGGATATGAACATACTTCAACCACTTACCAAAATATCCGGGCTGCCGTGGACGATGCTATAGCCGCCGGAGAAATCCAGTATCACGAACCGAGATTCGGAGACGAATTTGTGTTCGGTGAAAAAATCATTCGTGTGTTGAATCCCGTTGACGACTTCAATGACATCCATGACTCGTCAATCAGCTTCACATTGGCCTATGGCGATGTGACCTTCATGTTCACGGGTGATGCCGAAAGCTCGACGGAACAGGCCATGATCGATCGCACACAGAGTCATCCTTGGTCTTTGGACGCCGATGTCTACCAAGCAGGGCATCACGGCTCTTCCACCTCTTCCACCCTTGCCTTCATGAATGCCATGATGCCTTCATCGACCATCTATTCCGCCGGAGAAGACAACCCCTACGGTCATCCGCACCAAGCATTTCTCGACAATGTCCAAGCGGTAGGCTCTTCACTCTATGGCACGGATGTCAACGGCACCGTCATCGTCACCACGGATGGACTCACCTATTGGGTGGACACCGAGTTCGGTTATGCCATCATGACCGCTTTCGAAGAGATACTTTGGAACGGAGCGTCCGACCAGTATCTCGCCGTACTTCCAGAACAGAGAAGGGATTTCATCCGAGCCTGACCATACGCCCTCTCGCCGTGGAAAAGCCCTATGACCAACAATAATGAAAAGAGGCGGAAAGAATTGACCGCCTCTTCTCATTTTGTGGTAGAATACGGAATGAAAGGGTGTGCGTGATGAAAAGGATTCTACTGGTCTTCTTGGTTTCTTTGTTGTTTGTGCTTGCGGCATGTGCGAGGGGTCCTTCTTCCCCGGCGAACCTCGCCTTTGCGGAAGATACGATCAGTTGGCTCGGCGTCGAAGGCGCCGACCATTATGAAGTGAAGATAGACGGTGCGACCCACGAGACGGAAGAGACTTCCTTCGATGTCTCCTTTTTGCCGCCGGGTGACTACACCGTCACCATCCGGACCGTGCTTGACGGCAGGCGTTCATCGCCTTCGGAAGAACTTCCCTTCAGCATCTTCGGCGGCATCACGAAAAACATGACCTTCAATGTGCGAAGTGAATATGATCTGAAGGTGCACATGTGGCAGGGTTTCACCTTTGAGGCGATCACTCTCGATGGGGATGATGTGGATGGCGATCACTTCCGCATCGAGGATGGCATCCTCGTCATCGAGAAGGAATACCTGCAGACATTGGCTCCGGACGACGAGGAACGTTATGCCATCCATGTCGAAGGAAATGACGGAGAGCTCTTGTTGAACTTGAAGATTGTCGACCAGGAGAAGCCCCACCTTGTGAGCAGCCCCTCTTTTGCATTTGTCCCGGGTCAAGACATCCACTTCTACTTCGAGGTGTTGGATGGAGATGTCTCGAGTCTGAACCCGCCGCAAGGTATCGAGCTCGACGAGGACGATTACACCGTGGAGGGAAACCTCCTCATCATCCATCACGAATTCATCGAGAGGATCAAACAAGCCGAGCCCGACAGAGAAATGCTCATCATGAGCCTCTTCTTGCAGAATGCGGGCCATATCACCATCAGCCACCTCTTCATCTCGCTTCCTTGAATATCTCTTTATCAAACCGAAAAAAGATCCGCTTCGCTCATAGAGGCTTGTATTCCTTGACAAATATAACGTTTATGTTATATTTTGAGTAGATAACATTTTTGTTATCTACTCTTTTGCGATTGGAGGCGGTCATTTGTACAAAGTCATATTGTACTCGACATCGCAAGGGAACGTCCCAATCGAAAAGTACTTGGAAAACCTCCAAGAAAAAGGCAAGCAAAAAGACTTGATTAACATCAACCATTACATCAAGGAACTCAAACATCACGGATTCGGCTTGAATCAACGAATGTCCAACGCCTACAAAGAGATCGATGCAAACAACAAGATCTATGAATTGCGTCCCAAAAAATACCGAATCTTTTTCATCTTCATCAAGGGAGAAGATATGTTCGTCCTATTGCACGCATTCACCAAAAAATCCCGGAAGACACCAAAGAAAGAGATCAAGCGAGCGATTCGCGAAGCCAATGATTATAGGGAGAGAAGAGAAGATGGGTAAAGAGAAAGATTACTCGGCGTTCTGGAATGAACTGAAGAAATCGGATAGCTCTGGAGAGCTCGCAGCTGGCGAAATGGTTTCCGACATCATTTCCGAATTGATTACCATTAGAAAAAAGAAAAATGTAACACAACGTGACTTGGCCAAGATGACTGGTCTCAAGCAATCCGCTATCGCCCGAATTGAAAAGTTGCATGCAATCCCCCGCATGGACACTATCGCGAAAATCGCCAACGCTCTCAATGCATCAATCCAGTTGAAACCCAGCATGGAAGATATGGAGACCATCCAACAAAGCGAGCGGAAGCGTGTTGTTGAGCATTGGATTGCCGATATTGATGAAAAACTGGAAAACATCATAGCTTCTAAACTGAAATCTTACAATTACACTGTGGTCTGCGATACTTCCAACAAATATCACATCAAGACGGATTTTGAAAGTGACGATCATACTCATCAAACCGACAACAACACGAACGATTACGGCTCCGACTGCAGCGATTACGCATCATAAGGAGGAGAACATGTTCAAGATCAAAGCCAAAAAGATTCAGGTGATAAGACTATCCTTTCAGGATAACGAACTGACCGACCACCAGGGCAAGTACTCTCTCAACCCCGAACTTGGCGCGAATGTCGGCAAGCTGGACGAAAATCATTATTTTACGCAATTGTCTGTGCGTGTCAAAAACGAAAAAGACCAAGCCTTTCCTATCGATGTCGATGTCGCCGTCCGTGCCGTTTTCGAAGTCGCCGCTGTTGAAGATGAACAGGCTTTGGAAGGTTTTTTGAAAAAACAGGGTGTGCATATTTTGTTCCCTTATCTGCGGTCGACTTTGTCCGGTCTGACTTCTTTGGCAATGGTTCCTCCCATTGTGCTGCCGATCATCGACGCCTCGAAGTTGTTCGACAAGATCAATAAGAGTGAAAAAGAAGACGAAGAACAACAAGACTAGGTGACTCGAGAATGTCGCACCCAAGTTCATACGTCACACCATTCTCATGATGGGCGATGTCTTTCGATATCCCGACCCGGCTTGGCCGAACGCGGCCGATAAGACTGCCCTTGCAGATAGAGACACATATTTACCCTTGTATGAGATGTACTTTTCCTGTATAATCGCAAATAGTGGCGATGGCGTTCGCCCTTGACCGCTTTTTGAGCTGATGACGCCTGGATGTTTTTTGCATCCGGGCTTTTTCTTTGCCCGAATACAGAAAGGGTGGACGATGTGATATTAGACCTCGCAATCTTGTTTTTCTTCGGTTTTCTGGGAGGACTCCTCTTCGAATGGCTCCGTTTACCCGGGCTCATCGGGATGTTGTTGGTGGGGATTCTCCTAGGACCTCACGGATTCGACCTCTTCAGTGACGCTCTCATGGGCATCTCTTATGATCTGCGGCTCATCGCCCTCGTGGTGATCCTTCTTCGTGCCGGACTCGGCTTGAACAAACGCCAACTCCAAGCCGTCGGCAAGACGGCCGTCTTCCTCGCCATCATCCCGAACCTCTTGGAAGGTTTCAC
>PWYL01000014.1 GCA_003568315.1 Mollicutes bacterium
ATCTGGAAGACCACATTCTTCCACAGGTCGGCGCATCACGAAAGCTGGACTGTAAGGGAAATTGGGTGTCAAACCGGGACGAAACGGACGAGAGGATCGTTGCCGGATATCTGAATAATGAAGGGCAATTAACGGAAAGTAATCAGGGAGAAGAGATATATGGTGGCCATCCTGTCCTGCTGCCGGGCAACCCGTGCAAAGATACCTCTGGTGATGGCGTTCCTGACGAATGGGCAATCTCCAACGGATTGGATCCGAAGGATTCTTCAATTGGTCAAGCTATTCATTCCAGCGGTTACACTTTTCTAGAATTGTACCTCAATGGATTGAACACAGGTTTCGGGGCGCCTGCCTCGCCGCGCGGCGTAAAGGTCTATTAAGGTGCCAGTGGTGTCGGAGTCGGGGCTGCGTAACGCCCTTGGAGTTTGCGCACCGTTGCTCACAACTCGGCGGGGCTTCCGTGGGGGCCGTCGCTCGATGCATGGAAAAGGGATCAGCCTCCTAAAGTGGCTCGCTCGATCGGGCCCGCAGAATGACCAATGGGACCCGTAGTCTTTTGGCCGTGCGCCCGCGGGATGCCATCATAGATTTTGGGTTGGCCCCGCCTCCAATGTTTCGCAGCCGGCTCCAGCACCGCGCCCACCCGCACGACCTTTAGGGAAGCGCTGAACAAAATGGCATTTTGATGATTCCGGCGTGCCGGAACCGGTATCAGGCGACCCACGTTCGCTGAAATCGGCATTTTGGCCAGAGCCACCTGCGCCTTGAAACTTGCCGGATGGTTCCTTCTCTTCCTTCTCCTTGTTCTCGTCATCGTCTGCTCCTTGAAAGCCGCGGCTCTTCGTGAAGCAGCGAATGCCACTTAGTCGCCCCTGAAGAATGCGTAACTCACTGTATTGATTTATAATATCGCGAGATTTGGCGGGTCGGAAGTGCAGGTTTTCGACCTTTTCCTTCCCAAAACCTTGCAGATTTCGCGATGAAACCACGGACTCCGGAAGTCACGCCCCAGGACGATCTGTTCCGCTCCCGTCTCGAGAATTTGATCGCACCGCGACACCCGTTGGTGCTCTTGGCACAGCGCATCGACTGGGAGGGGTTGAACACGGAGTTCGGGGCCTTCTACGAAGACGCGGTGGTGGGACAGCCGCCGAAGGCGACCCGTTTGATGGCGGGGCTGCTGTACCTGAAGCACACCTACAGTCTTTCCGACGAGGCACTGCTCGAGCGCTGGGTCGAAAATCCTTATTGGCAGGCGTTTTGCGGGATGGAGTATTTCCAGCATGAGCCGCCGACCCATCCCAGCAGCCTGAGCCGGTACCGGACCCGGCTGGGTCCGGCGGGCTGCGAAGAGTTGCTGCGCCGGACGATCGTGGCTGGCCTGGCCGAAGGGGTGATCGAGAAACGGGACCTGACGGAGGTGCTGGTGGATACCACGGTGATGGAGAAGGCGATCACCTATCCGACCGACAGCAAGCTGTATCTCAAGAGCCTGTTGCGACTGAACCGGGTGGCACGGCAATCGGGCATCGAGCTGCGCCAGAGCTACACCCGCACGGCGAAGCGCATGGCCGCCCAGATCGGGCGCTATGCCCATGCCAAGCAGTTCCGGCGCATGCACCGGGAGTTGAAGAAGCTCAAGGGCCGGTTGGGGCGCGTGGTGCGCGACCTGGAGCGCAAGACGGCTTCCTGGGACGGGGTTCCGGAGGCGCTGACGCGGGAACTGGCGCTGGCGCAGCGTCTTCTCAACCAGCAACGGACCGGTGCCAACAAGCTGTACAGCCTGCATGCACCCGAGGTGGAATGCATCAGCAAGGGCAAGGCGCACAAGCGCTACGAGTTCGGGGTGAAGGTGGGCGTGGTGGCCAGTCTCAAGAAGCCGTTCATCCTCGCCGCCCATGCATTGCCCGGAAGGCCGTACGACGGTCACACCCTGATGCGGTCACTGGCCCAGGCCACCTTGAACACGGGCGTGAAGATCAAGACCGCGGTGGCGGACAAAGGCTATCGGGGCCACGAGACCTGGCCGGGCGCACGGATCGTGCTGCCGGGGCAACGCAGTGGTTCACCTGGAGAGCGCCGCTGGCGGCGTACTCGGTTGCGCCGGCGCAGCGTGATCGAGGCGCTGATCGGGCACATGAAGGTCGACGGGCTGATGGACCGCAACTGGCTGAAGGGCACCGCAGGCGATGCGATGCATGCCATCCTGTGCGCGGCCGATCAGAACCTGCGCCTGCTGCTGCGAGCGATCGCAGCTTTTTTGCGCCTCGATGTACCGACGCTGCTGACGTGGCTCCGATCGCTCTATTGGTCCTGGTTCAATCCGCTGCTCAGCCAAAATCCTGAGCGATTGCGGCATGCAACTTGAACGCCTTTCCTCTCGGAAAACGGCATTCTTCAAGACCGACCACTTATCGGGCGGGAAAATCTGTCCAGCCTAAGGGGCTCACCTCAGCCTAGGCGGTCGGGTGGTTGACCCCGAGTTGGCGCTTCAAGACCAGCGCCGAGAGCCCGGTCTTGGCCTGGCTCAGCAGGTAAACCGCGAGAAACCACGTGGTCAGGTATGGTGGCAAAGACACCGCCATTCTGGCGGCAGGGCAGCGGCTTTATGAGGCGGCCAAGCAAGCGCGGTCGGAACGCCGATCAAGTGCCACGCGGAACTGGACGCTGATCCATGAGGTCTGGTTGAATTCACCACGGAATCCGGAGTCAGAAGGCCTCGCGCGAAAGAAAGTGGCGTGAAAAAATCGGGGAACTTCGTTGGCAAACACCGCCATACTGGGCGATGAAGTCCGGCATCGACATTCCCGGCTGAAAGTGGATCCGATTCGGGACCATGGTACTGTGCTCCGACCTGGGTGTAGATCCCAGCCTACGCCTGGTGGTCGCTCACAGAGTGAGCCTGCCGAGGGGTCGTGCCAATAGGGAACGGTTATCTACAGGCCTCCGCACATTAGCCAACGATCGAACTGGCAAGCTTTAGGTTACCTATGACTTTCGGGGCGCGGAATCTTTCCATTGAATTGCGACTCGGTGCATTAGCCCTATGATTCAATTCTGGCTAAACGAGCTTACAAAGCTTTTAATGCTTAAGATGGGGTACCGCCTGTTAAAATCGCCTCAGGTCTATTGGAAGAAGAATTCAGCAAATTGCCTTGTGGAGGTGGTTGGGGCTCCTGCTTCTGGGAAAACTACCGCGCTCAGGAGCTTTTACCAAAAGAACCAGCCGGGCATTCAAAGAATACGTCCCCGTCTCCATCTAGATCAACGGGTCTTCCGTGGCGCTGTCGATCCGTGTCAGTTAGAGATTATAAGTGAATTTGCACAGTTGGCGCGATCCGGGGTGCGGCTATGCGCAGGGCGGAAAATAAGCTACAGCGATTTCGAGATGCTGATTTTTCGCCTGCACCAATCGACACATTATTTGAAAATGGGTGGTATGGTTTTGGAAGAGGAAGGGCTTTTTAAGACATTTCCCGAAACGATGCTATCGTATCTGAATAGTCGAGCGCTGGCGCGGTCAGCATTCTTAGAGCGCCGGGCTTTTGTTGTGTTCGAGGCGCGGCCGGAGTTCCAGGCGAACATGTTCAGGAGACGAAAGATTAGTCAGCTAAGGCCTGGTGAGGCAAGGCGGGATTTCGAGAAAGAGTTCGAACGAGGGTTACCAGAGCGCATCAAAAAATATAGCTCTTCTCTTGCGGTATGGGCCGACCTCAAAGAGCATTTAAACGAATGTGGAACGCCTTATATCGTCGTGAACCCGGAGCAGGGCATCTCTGATAACGCAGAAGAAATAACGGAGTTTATTGAGCGGTTGTCTTAGTAAGGATCATGCCGCACGGCCCGAGCGGAAAGATAAAAGCCACAGCTGTTAGCCGGGGTTGGTCTCGGCAAAAAGGGTGTCCAAGAGGTAGCACAGTCTACGTTGTCGTCGCCTCCGG
>PWYL01000073.1 GCA_003568315.1 Mollicutes bacterium
AAGACGTCGAAGAACGTTACCGCCGACGCTATCTCGACCTCCTGACGAATCAAGAGACCCGGGAGACCTTCCTCGTCCGCTCGAAGACCCTCGAAGCGATACGGGAATTCATGAAAGAGAAAGGCTATATGGAAGTCGAGACCCCCATCCTCCATCCCGTCATCGGCGGCGCCGCCGCCAGGCCTTTCAAGACCTACCACAACACCCTGGAGATGTCTTTCTTCTTGCGTATAGCCCCCGAACTCTATCTGAAACGGCTCCTCGTGGGCGGTTTCGAGAAAGTCTACGAGATCGGTCGCACTTTCCGGAACGAAGGCATAAGCACCCAACACAACCCCGAATTCACGATGATGGAACTCTATGAGGCCTACGGCGACATGGAGACCATGATGGACCTCACCGAGGAGATGTTTCGCGTCGTGGCGAAAAAGGTGCTGGACAGGACCTCCGTCGAGATCGATTCCGAGACCGTCATCGATTTAGCGGCCGGATTCGAACGCGTCCATATGGCCGATCTGGTGAAAGACAAGCTCGGCATCGATTTCCGTGATGAGGACCTCTCCTATGAAGAGGCGCGTGCTTTCGCCGAAGAGAAGGGTCTGGAGATACCCGGTCATTTCCAAAAGAAGGGCCATATCCTGAATCTGCTCTATGAACATTTCGTCGAGGTCGGTATCGTCCAACCCACATTCGTCTACGGCCATCCGGTCGAAATCAGCCCCTTGGCCAAAAAAAGCAAAAAAGACCCCCGTTTCACCGACAGGTTCGAGATCATCATCAACAGGCGGGAATACGGGAACGCCTTCACCGAACTCAACAACCCCATCGACCAGAAGACGCGTTTCGAAGCCCAGCTCGAAGAACGGGACCTCGGCAACGTCGAGGCCAACGAGATGGACACCGACTACATCGAGGCACTCGAACACGGTATGCCTCCGGCGGGCGGCCTGGGTGTCGGTATCGACCGCTTGGGGATGCTTTTGGCGAAGGCTAAGTCGATCCGCGATGTCATCCTCTTCCCGCACATGCGACAAAGAACTTGAAAGCACAAAACGCTCCGTGGGGACCTGAAGGTCTCCACGGAGCGTTTTTCTTTTCGACGATTTCCGTTCCTACAAATCCCTGCCGACGACGAATGTTTCCCCTTCAGTGAGTTCGATATCGAGATTCTGCGCAATCTCGATGAAAATGTCGATGGTGCCGGCATATTCGGAATCAAGCTCGTACGTCACTTCGTCGACGGCTTCTTTCAATCGTTCGCCGGCATACTCGAACCGGGTGTCACCTTCGGCGATCATGGTCTCGATGAGCGATTCGACATCATCGAGCCCGGACAAATCGAGTTCCTCTTCATAATCTTCCAGATCGGTGCGGAGATCCTGTATGGAAAGGAGATACCCTATCAGCGGGGAGAATCGCACGAATCGCTCATGGTCTTCTCCGAAGAGTTTGTCGCGGTAGAGGCGGATCAAGGTGATCTGACCGTGGAGATAGTTGAAGCCGATCTGGAATACGGTCTCTAGATCCTCGTCGATGTCTTCTTCTTTCACACTTTTTGCATAAATCTTGTCCAATACGGCATAGACAGGCTCGATCCTCTGATATAGAACCGTCTCATCGCTCTTCAGTTGTTCGATGAAGGCGACATGGTCCATCTTCCAGTTCGCATAGTCTTTCAACACCATGGGAAATTGGCTCACGGAAACACACCTCAAACCTTCTTCGTGGAGCCGAAAAGACGGATCTTCTCTTTGACGACACGCCGGATGGCTTCCGTTCCGGGTGTCAGGACCTTCCTCGGGTCGAAACCCTTCCCTTCAAGATCACGTTCTTCCTCGATATATCTTCGGACGGCCGCCGTGAAGGCGATTTGGCATTCCGTGTTCACATTGATCTTGGAAACGCCGTAGGAAACGGCCTCTTCAACCATGGCATCGGGAATGCCGGTTCCGCCATGGAGAACGAGGGGAATCCTGTCCGTGGTTTCACCGATCTCTTTGAGCCTTTTCATGTCGAGACCCTGCCAGTCCGAGGGATATTTGCCGTGGATGTTACCGATGCCGGCTGCGAGCATGGTGATGCCCAAAGACGCGATGCGGCGGCACTCTTCGGGGTCGGCCAGTTCGCCGGACCCGCTGACACCGTCTTCTTCACCGCCGATACTGCCGACTTCGGCCTCGACGCTGACCCCCTTCTCTTTCGCTTGGGCCACGACCGCTTTCGTCTTGTCGATATTTTCATCGATGGGATAATGGGAGCCGTCGAACATGACACTCGAAAAGCCGATGTCGATGCATTCCATGGCCGCCTCGTACGAGCCGTGGTCGAGATGGAGCGCCACCGGAACGGTGATTCCCAGAGAATCCTTCATCGCCGCGACCATCGCATGAACGGTCCGGAAACCGCCCATATAGCGTCCCGCCCCCTCGCTCACACCGAGAATGACGGGGGATGCCATCTCTTCGGCCGCCGTGAGGACGGCTTTCGTCCACTCGAGGTTGTTGATGTTGAACTGTCCGACCGCATAGCCTTCTCGCCGGGCCTTTTTCAACATTTCTTCCGCAGATACCAACATAATCAAATCCTCCTGTAAAGGAATTCAGCCATGCCCATTATATACCAGATGCCCATGAAGGGCAATTGGTAATCCGTGACCATAGAAAAAGGCCGCTTCCATTCTCTGCCGGAAGCGGCCTTTCGGGATGATCAATTGCCGGAGATCTGCATGTTGTCGATGCGCAATGTGGGACTGCCGATATAGGAGAAGTTGAAACGGAGATCGTCGAAGACCTCGGTGACATTCTTGAGCAAATCCAGATAGTTGCCGCTCACGGTGATGAGGGAGACGGGTTGGACAATCTCACCGTTTTCCACATAATATCCCGTGGCTTGCAAGCTGAAGTCGCCGCTCACGAAGTTGGTTCCCGAATGCAATCCCTGCAAGTCGGTGATGTAGAGGCCTTTGTCCATGTTCGCAAGGGCTTTTTCGGCTTTCGCTTCTTTGGGAACGATATAGAGGTTCGTCGGCCGGATGGTATCGCCGAAACTGTTCGCCGTGGATGTGGTGTCGTCCTTCTTCGCGGTCTTGAGGTCGTAGAGGTAGGTCTTGAGGTTCCCCTCCTCGACAACCGTCTTCTTCGCAGTGGCGACACCTTCATCATCGAATGTCGCACTCTTCGTGCTCTTTTCCCGGAAAGGGTCGTCGATGATCGTGATGTTCTTACCGCCGACGTCTTTTCCAACAGCTCCCCGGAGTTTCGAGAGGCCTTTCTGGACGTATTCGGCATTGAACATGTTCACATAGGCCTGCAAGAGGTTCGCGCTCGCCCGGTTCTCCAGAAGGATGTCGTATTTCCCGCTTTTCACGGCCTTGGCGCCAAGGAGGCTCAGGCCGCGGTTCACAGCCTTGTCGGCCAGAGCTTCGAGGTCGAAGTCTCCCGCATCGTCGCTTTGGATGTATTCGAGAGCCGAACGGGAATCATCGTCTTCACGTACGACCACCTCGGCGACAATCATGCCGCTGTGCACGGTGCGTTCAAGATCGAGCCCCTTGGAATTCTTCAAGAGGACCGTCTTCTTCGCTTCAGCATAGAAGGCCTCGGAGATGGACACCCTTTCGTCTTTCGCACGAACGAGTTTTTCCAGTTCGAATGTCAGATTCTTCTTGTCTTCCACCGACATCTCGGCAAGTCTCGCTTCACCAAGACCTTCGATTTCGGGATATTCCTTGTCGCCTTCATAGATGAAGACCTCGTCTTCACTCTCGACGACTTTGGCGCTGTCGATGATGGCATCAACCCATTCGTCCGTTTCACGCAAATCCAGGCTCTCTGTGGTCATTTTCCCCATCTTGCCGTCATAGATGCCTTTGATCGTCAAACGGGCCGTGTCGGCGATTTTGTGC
>PWYL01000054.1 GCA_003568315.1 Mollicutes bacterium
ACACAACAACCCATAAAACAGATGATCCGAGTGGACTCATCCTCCACTCGGATCAAGGTTCACAATATCTTACACGCCAGTATAAGATGATGTGTTCTGCCCACGGCATCGTCGTGAGCATGGCCCGACAAGCCACACCTTTGGACAACGCCGTCATCGAAAGTTTTCCCGCTTCGTTGAAGCGAGAAACTTCTACCATCATGATATCAGAAGTTTCTTTGAATATCTATCCATCGTCAAGGAATGGTTGGAATGGTACAACACGAGACGGATCCGTCTAAACAAAAAATAGACACTTTTTTTAATCGTGTCTACCTGTGGGGTGCATTTCAAAAGGCCGGCCTTTTTTCATATGTCAATCCAGTAGCGTTCAAGATTTCCTTGCTCCTCGTCTTGGACGGTGTTCTCATACACCCCGCCGCAAGAAACGATGGTCCTTCGTGAAGCTTCATTCCGAGTGCTGCAGGAGACAAGCGCTTTTTTGATTCCGAGATGCTTTTTGGCATAACGCAAGGATGCTTGGAGGATCGCTTTCCCATAGCCCTTTTTTCTTTCGTCCTTGTGGACGATGAAGCCGATGTGGCCGCTTGTACGGAGGAGTCTCTCGTTCAAGTGATGGCGGATGTTGGTGAAACCCTTGAGCTCTCCTCCCGCAAGACAAAGAAGGATTGTCGCCGGCACATAGCCTTCGGGAAGGTTCTCGCTTTTCCGCATGGAAGAGACCCTCTCCAACCATGTGTCAAAAGGGAGACGTTCGATGCCGCTCGCCCCGTGCAAGGGCTTCTCTTTCTCATGGTCTTTGACGAAGTCTGCGCAGAGTTTTTGGTGTTTTTCGGAAGGGAAGACGAGTTCTATGGTCCTTTCAGACATGCAAAATACCGAAATCCCTCATCCGGATGAGATTCTCCACCGCGACGATCCCTTTCCAGATTGTTTCCGCCTTTTCGGCGGCTCCGGGATAGCTCCCCCATTTCCAGGGAATCTCCCAGACGCCTTCTTCATTCCTTCTTTTCAAAAGTTCCTCGTGTTCTTTCTCGACGAGGTCTTTCAGTTTCTCAAAGCCCGGTGTCCTTGTCGAGAGGATGAGTTGCGAAGGACGGGCGCAATAGGTGGTGAACCATTTGTCCGGATCCTTTTCCACACAGTTTTCGATTTGCACGGCCAAGGCTTCCGCGAAATCCTTCGCGGGATAGAGCGTATCCGTCGTTTCGAAAAGCTCCACGAATGAGCGGAGTTCGTGCATATCCTTTGGGGGATTTTGGAGAAAATCACGGATCGCTTTCTTGCGACGTTCACACATCCGTTCATGCAAGGGGTGGTCCTTTTCTGTGTGTTTCAGGATGAAGCCGATGAGGGCGGCCGTGGGGTTGTAGCCCGCGACCTCTCTGTCTTTGTCATGGTGCCACCAGGGGGCGTGGGGACGGTCGTTCACGGAAGGGATGGTGTAGAGGAAAAAACCGTCTTTTTGGTGTTTTGTGTTTTCCAACCAGGCAATGGTGGAAGAAAGCAGCGGATGGTCCTTGGCGATAGCCATTCCGTCCATGATCCGAAGAGCCGTCCAGGTGTCGATGGGGTTGCTCTCGGGTGTTGTGAAATCGGGCTCGAGTTCGCGACCGAAGCCGCCGTCGCGATTCTGGTAGCGTCTCAGCTCGTTAAGGACCGTCTCCGCTTTTCCGTTTGCGAAAGCATGGAGGAAACGGGCGCGCTCCAAAGCGCGGCCGTGGCGCATGACATATTCTTGTACCTTTGTGATGAGCTCTTTCATGGAATCCTCCTTCGTTCAGACCAGGGGTCTTCGTTTCAGGATTTCGTTGCTGGCGAAAAAGAGAATGATAGAAAGGACCAAGGCGATAACGACGGGGGGAAGGACTTCGCCGAGGGCGGTATCGCCTTCGATGATTGCGAGGGGGATGTTGAAGAGTTGGCTCGGAAGGAAGGCGAAGATGCCGGCATCGAACATGGCGAAAGAAGAGAAGAGGAAGAAGACGACAAGCGTCAAAAGCAAGGGGGCGAGGAATTGTTTGAAGAGGACGGATAAGAGTTGCGCCACTTGCACATAGAGGATGACGGCGGTGATAAAGACGAAGAAAGCCCCGATAAAGGGAAGGAGGGCGAACTCGCCGAAAAGGAAGTGGGTGTAGCAGGCGAAAACGACGAATCCCACGACCAAGGAAACAAAAAGTGCGAGCATGAGCACGAGAGACTTGGAGAGAAGATAATGCGGCGTACGCAGAGGCTTGGCGAAAAGGAACGTCGTGTGGTGTCGCGAGAAATCATGGGTGAAAAGGTGCACGCCGAGGAAGAGGGCCACGAGGAGGAAGAGCTGGAAGTGGTTGGTGAAATACTGCCTATAGGCTTCCATCACCGTGACGGGGGGAAGGGTCACATCCTCGATGCCTTCGCTGCGTAAGACATATTCCAAAAGCGTGTTCATATAACGGGCGGAAAGCACACTGAGAGCCGAGAGGAAAACGGCGAGCGCCAAGGGGATGACCCATTTCGGGGTTTTCAGGAAATAGTAAAGATCGTATTTAACGAGCGTTTTCATGGAGCACCTCCACGAATGCGTCTTCCAGTGAGGGGGTTTTCTCCACGAATTTGTAGACCGTGAGGTCCAAGCCGGAAAGCCTTGATAAGAGTCTCTTTTCCGCCCCTTCCCCCGAAAGGAGGCAGAGAAGACCATCTTCTTCGGCTTTCGTCTCTTTGATGAAGGGCTCCGTTTCGAGTTTTTCGGCAAGTTCCTCCACGGGGAGGTCGGTTTGGACGATATAGGCTGTGAGATCCTTTGTTTTTTTGATTTCCGCCATCGGACTCTCGAGGAGGATCTTGCCTTTATCTATGAGACCGATTCTGTCGGCGACGCTTTCGGCATCGGAGAGGATGTGGGTGGAATAGAGGATGGTCCTCTCCTCCTTCAAGCGTTTGATGAGGTCCAAGACCTCGCGTCTTCCCACGGGATCGAGTGCGCTTGTCGGCTCGTCCATCACGAGCAGTTGCGAATCCCCGAGGAGAGCTTGCGCGATGGAGAGCCTCTGCCGCATGCCGCGGGAGTAGGTGCCCACTTTCTGCCGGACATCCTTCAAGCCCGAAAAGGCCAAGGCCTCTTCGACTTTTTCCCGCTTGTTCTCATGGATACCGAGGAAATCCGCCGCAAAGGTGAGGACCTCTCTTCCCGTGAGATAGGGCGGAAAAGCGGGGACATCGGGCACGAAGCCGATTTTTTTCTTGTAGGCGACATCGAGGAAACCTATCTCTTCGCCGGCGAAGATGATTCTCCCCGCGTCTTTTCGGAGAAATGACATCAAAATGTTCAACGTCGTCGTCTTTCCGGCCCCGTTCCGCCCGATGAAGCCATAGATCTCGTTCTTCTCGACAGAAAGGCTCACACCCCTCAGGGCGTGGATATCGCCGAAGGCCTTCTTCAGATTCTCAATCCTGAGGAGCGTCATAATCCCTACCCCCGATGAAATAGACGACCCAGGCGAAACTCACGAGCGCCACGAGCACAGTCCAGGCGGTCTTTCCGAAAAGGACCGGCTTTCGTTCTTCTTTGTGGATGTCCTCGATCGCATAGATGCGGATGGCGATCTCCAGAATCCCCAAAGGGATGAGAATGGGCAAGAGTTCCCGAAATTCCATAGTCTTCCTCCTCGATATCGGATATGGCCTTATTATAGCACGTTTGACAACCGCAAAACATCATGAAAAACATGCATCCGGCAAGGATGCATGTTTTCGTCATTCCTTTTTCCCATATGACTGTAAAAGGTCGACATAATAGCCCGTGTTGGTGTATTGGCTTTGGACATCCTCGTCACTGAGCTCCTTGACGATCTTCATGGGATTGCCGAGAACGAGCGTCCTGTCGGGGACCCTCTTTCCGGGGGGCACGACGGTTCCCGCCGCGACAAGCGCCTCCTTGCCGATGTGCGCGCCGTTCAAGATGATGGAGCCCATGCCGATGAGCGCGCCGTCTTCGACGGTGGCCGCATGGATGATGGCGCTGTGGCCGATGGTGACAAAACGGCCGATTCTCGTGGGCTGGCCGATGTCGGTGTGGACAACGGCGTTGTCTTGGATGTTCGAGCCTTCGCCCACTTCGATTTCGGCCATGTCGGCGCGGAGCACGGCGTTGAACCAGACGCCCACCTTGTCAAAAAGGCGCACATCGCCGATGAGGCGTGCCCCTGCGAAAGCGCGCGAATTCTTTGGAACATGCGGTTTCTTGCCTTTGTAGCTTTGGATTGTCATAGGTCTCACGGTCCTTTCTTCAAGGTTTCTATCTGTTCTTCGTCGAGATCGTGGAGCCGCCAGAGATAGCGGGCGGCCAGACTGCCATGGGGAGAAAAGCGGGTCTTGAAGGGGGACAGTTCCTCTTCCTTTTTGTCGTAGAGTCTCATCAACGCCGTTTTGACGCCGTGATCGTCCAAGGGGAGGATGTCTTCTTCGGCCATCGCGAAGATTTGAAACATCCTGACGGTCCAAGGACCGACGCCTTTGAAGGAAAGCAGGGTCCTTTCGACTTCTTCCATCTCTTCATCCTTCAATCCGTCGAAGTCGATGTCGCTATTGGCGAGAAGAAGGATGCTCGCCGCTTTCTTTTCCGAGAGTCCCTGGTCTCGCAAAACCTTTTTGGAGAGGTTTCTGTAGTTTTCTTTCCGGAAGGCGCCGAAACGCTTTTCCAAGCGGTTTTTGATGACATCTTTGACTTTGTCGGAAATCTGTTGGCTTATGATGGCGACGACGAGTGTCTCGAACCCCTCATTGGGCCGCAAGGGTCCGATGTCGCCTAGGGCAAGAACGAGTCTTTGCATTCTCTCATCGCGGCGTTTCAAGGAAGTCAAGGCTTCTTGGCGGTCTTTTTCCATGTCCATCACCCAAGGGCATTATAACATAATGAAGCTGATCTTTCGGGAGGTTCTTTCCCTGTGAAAGCGTTGTGGCTGTGTTATAATGAAGAGGACTGAAGCCTTCCGTCCGAAGGTGGAAGAAGGAGTGGAAAAGATGAGATTTTTGCATGCGGCCGATTTCCATTTGAACATCACCTTGAAAAGCGCCTCCTTCAAAGACACCGCCGCGCATGAAAGACGCATCCGTGAGCTGCAAGGCTCGCTCGAAAGGATCGTCCACGAGGCCGAAGAGAAGAAAGCCGACGCCCTCTTGTTGGCGGGCGACATATTCGATGATCCCTACATGCCCCTTGCCGATATGGAAGAACTCTTCGAGAAACTGAGCCGTGCGGAAACGAAGGTCTTCTTCCTCGTGGGAAACCACGACACCTTCCTCCAAAACAAGGCCTATGCCCGTTTCTTGGAGAAACCGAACATCCACACCTTCTCGAAAGAAAGAATCAAACACACTTTCGCCGCATGCACGATATACGGCATCAACACCCGTGATTTCAGCGAAGGACACCTCCAAAAAATCGTCCGTGACGTGGATGCGTCCCGCACGAACATCCTCATGTTGCATGGGGATGTGAAGAACCGCAAAGACGAACATTATCTTCTCGATTGGAAGAAATTGCGCGATTTCCCCTTCGACTATATCGCTTTGGGGCACATCCACAAGCACGAATTCTTGACCCCTTCCATCGCTTACAGCGGGAATCCCGAGCCCCTCGATTTCTCGGAGACGGGTGAAAGGGGCTATATCGAGGGCGAAATCCGAAGGAAGGATTTCTCCGCCAAATTCCTCCCCTTCCAGAAACGTCTCTTCCATGTGCATCCGGTGTCCATCACCGCGAAAGATTCCCCGGAAGAAATAGCCGAAAGGATCCGTTCCGCCTTTTTTGCTGAAACAAGGCGCAACGATTTCTTCCGCATCGAACTCCAAGGCGAACGGGCGGGTATGGATCCTTTGGACAAAGACACCCTCCTTTCGCTTTTGGAAGATGACTTCCACTATGTCGAACTGAAAGACAAGACCCGCCCCGCCCTCGATTTCGAAGAATTGAAGAAGTCCTACAAAGACACCATCATCGCCCATCTCGTCGAGATGGCCGAGGAAAAAGAAGACATGGACGAAGAGAGTCTCCGTCTGGCTTTGGGAGCTCTCTTTCAGACCGAGGAGGTGTGAGGGATGAGACTGCAGAGTTTGCACATCCGGGGTTTCGGCAAATTCCAGGATTTCTCCATGGATTTTTCCGAAGGGTTCCATGTGGTCCACGGTTTGAACGAGAGTGGAAAGACGACCATCCACGCCTTCATCGAAGGCATGTTCTATGGATTCATCGACGCCGCTTCTTCGGCGAAGCGCCGGAAATACGAAGAAAGCCTCGACAAGTACCGCCCCGCAAAAGGCGGCCCCTACGGGGGCAGCCTCGTCTTCGAAAAAGACGGCAGACGCTATCGGATCGAGCGCACTTTCGGGAGAAAGGATGCCGATGTGCAACTCTTCAACGAAGAGACGGGAAAAGACCTCTCAGATGAGCTCGACATCGACTCGCGGACGAAACTGCTCGATATCGCCGGTTTCATCGACATGCCCCATCCCTTGTACAAGAACACGCTGAGCGTGGGCCAGCTTTCAGCGACGACGGACGAAACGGCCGCCGACATCCTTTTCAACCGCCTCAAGAATCTCGATGCCACAAAGACCGAGACCTTTTCCGTGAGCCGGGCGATCGATCATCTCGAGAAAAAACACGAAGAGATCGGAAAAAGTGATCGCGGCAAAAGACCCTACCCGGCACTTCTGGATAAGAAAAAACGGCTTGAAGAGGAGTGCGAAGAAGCGAGAAAGCACCATGAGAAGCTCCTCGAGGAATCACAGGAACTCGAAGAACGGAAAGCCTCGCTCGAGACATGTGAAGAAGAACGCAAGAAACTGCAAGAGACCATCGCCGCCCAGGAGAACACGAAAAGGCTTATGATTCATGAACGAATCGAGGAAGAGATCGCGAAGGCCCGCCGTCTCCTCGAGGAGAAAGCTCTCTCGCGGGTGGATATCGACCCCGCGGGACTCGAACGCGCCCAAAAGAACTATAAAGACATCTTCGCCGCCCTGGAAGACGATATCGACACCCTCAAGGATGCGCAAAGAGAAGAAGAGAGCAGCAAAAGACACTATCCCGACGACAACGACACACTGAGCGATGGGGCCTATGAGCATCTGAAGAACGATTATGAACGTTTCACAAAATTCCGCGAACAGATCGAGCGCTTCGATCTTGAAAAAGACGAGGTGGCGCTCGCCGAAAACACGGAAGAACTCGACACCTTGGCGCCTTCCATCGTCAAAAAGAAGAAATTGTCTTTCGCGGGTCTTTTCGCCTCCCCGCTTTTACTCGCGGCGGGCATCGTCATGGGCATCTTGAATTGGCAAACCCCCTTCATCCTATCGCTCGCCCTCGGAGGGACGCTCCTTGTTTTCGGGGGTGTGCTCTTCGCCGATGTGAAGATGCGCTTGGAAAAAACACTCGCTTCCCTCCAAGAAGTCCGGCAAGGCCTCGTCGAGGAAAACAAGAAGGGCCAAGAGACCATCAGACTCGCAAGCGCGGAGATCGAGAAGATCCTCGAAAGACACAAGGTCGAAGACGAAGAAGCCTTCCTCCGCCTCTATTACAACGCCGAGACGAAAAACAAGGCCTTCCGCACGCAAAGGGAATTCGACGCGAGAAAAAAGGAACTGCAAGGACAGCGCGAAAGTGCCATCAAGCGGACGAAACCCCTCTTGCGAAGGTTTCATCTTCCCGAAGACCTCTCGGGTCTGCTGGTTTTGCGGACGCTCCGCGATATCTGGCAGAACATCGAGAGGCTCTTGGACAAAATGACCTACAAGGACTTCCGCGCCGGCATCGACTTCCATGTCCGCGTCCCCTTGGACGATTACGATAAGAATCAAGAGGATGTGCGGCGCATAGAAGAGGAAATCGTTTCTTTGAAAGAGAAAATCACCGCCCAAGAGGCCGCATTGGAGGAGAAGAAGAAAAAGAAGCGGGACCTTTCTTCCATCGCCTACGAAAGCGAGAAGACGAAAGAGAAGATTTCCACTTTGGAAGATAAGAAGCGAAGGATAAAGAAGGCGCAGAAACTCCTCAAAGATGCCACAGAGGCGATCGAGGAGACCTTCAGCCCGCTTCTTCGTGAAAACATCGAGTCCTATCTCCCCCGCCTCACCAAAGAACACTATCGAAACATCCGCATCGGCAAGAACCTCGTGTTCCGTGCCGAACACCCCGCGACCAAGAGGTTCGAAACACAAGGTTTCTTCTCGACGGGAACGCTCGACCAAATCCATCTCTCGATACGTCTCGGGGTGCTGAAAACCCTGAAGAAAGAGGACTATCCCCTGTTTTTGGATGACGCTTTCGTCAATTTCGACGACGAGCGGTTGAAGAACGCTCTCAGGCTCTTCGACGAATTGAAAGCGGACCATCAGATCATCCTCTTCACCTGCCAAAAAAGGGAACTTTCAGCCCTCGAAGAACAAGACATCCCCCACGAAGTGACGAAACTTTGAACGAAAGACCAAGACGAAACCACGGAGGCAAGACATGAAGGCCGATCTGCACACGCACACCGTATCATCCGACGGCAGGCTCACGGCCGGAGAGCTTTTCCAAAAGGCCAAGGAGAAGGGTCTCGACCATATCGCCATCACCGACCACGACGTTTGCGAAAATGTCTGCGAAAACCGCCGTCTGGCCAAGATACATGAAGTGGGCTACCTTCGGGGAATCGAGCTCTCCACCTTGCATAGAGGCAAGAGCGTCCACATCCTCGGCTATTTCAAGAAAGAGAACCACGACGCCAAAGGCATGCGGGACTATTACACCTACATGCGCGAAGGAAGAGAGAAAAGAGCCCGCAAATTCGTCCATAGACTGAAAAAGCACTTCGGCCTCGATATCACATATGAGAGGCTCATGGAGCTCTCGGATGGCATCATCGCCCGCCCCCACATGGCGAAGGCCATCCGGGAACTATACCCCGCTTACAGTCACGAAGAGGTCTTCGACAAGTTCCTGGGCGAACACTCCAAAGCCTATGTGCCCGCCACGGAACTCTCGACGGAAGCAGGGCTCGCCCTTTTGCATAAACATGACATCCTCGCCGTGCTCGCCCATCCCACCCTCTTGAAGGAAGAAATCCGCAACGAAGTTCTTTCCATGCCCTTCGACGGCATCGAAGCCTTCTATTCCGAAAACAAAGAAGGCGAAGGAGAACATTTCGAAGCCTTCGCGAAAGAAAGGAACATGCTCGTGACGGCGGGAAGCGATTACCACGGCATCAGGAACGATTCCTCCCATGGCGACCTCGGGGATGTCGTCTTGGAAGGAAAAAGGCTCGAATTGTTCCTTGAAGCACTGAATTCATGAAAAAAGCCCGGCTTCGGCCGGGTTTTCTTTGTCGAATTTTTTCAACGCAAGAATATGAGCAGGAAGAAGACCATGAAGAAGAGGGCGACGAGGTTCGTCAAGAAATTGACGAGGTTGTTGGAAAGCCAGGGGAAGCCGGAATGGTATTCGCTTCCCTCTTCTTGTGTATCGAGAATTCTATTGGTCTTCTTGTCGGTGTATTTCACTTGGATGACACCGAGGGCGCTGTCGATCAAGGTGCCGAAGAAACCCGTACCGAAGACGAGCAGACTGTAGAGGAGACTTCGCATGATACCGAACGTCGCGAGTCCATAAAGCAGGGCGGTGAGAAATCCCGCCAAAAGGCCGATCCACGTCACGACTCCGGAGAGTCCCAGGGTGGAGGACGTGTGTTTGAAGAAATGCCAGGGCTTCTTGCCATAGCGCAGGCCCACTTCGCTGCTCATGGTGTCAGCCGCGCTCACGGCGACGCTCGCGATGAAGAGGGCATAGAGAGCGTCATGGCCGTGTATGCCGTAGGCAAGAGCGAGAATGGACGCCACTAGACCGTTGGCGAGCACTTGGACATGTGTCCTGGGTTCCTTCTTTCGTTTTCCCCTGTCGAGAAAGCCAAGGCCCAAGGAGAAGAGGAAGAAGCTGATATAGACTACAAAAGCGATCGCTCCGGCGAAACCGAAAACGACCGTGCCCGTGATGACGGCGGCCAAGGTGCCCTTCGAATCGAGAGCTTCAAGATGATAGCCACAGACGGCGATTGCGAGACTCACGCTGAAACCGAGAAGGACCATGTCCATGACACTCATAACAACAACACCAACGTGAAGAAGATGGCAAGCGGCACCGTGAGATTGTCGAAGCCTTTCGGGGTGTAGAGTTCGATGAAGGCCGCGAGCAATGCGACGAGAAGGAGGATGAAAACGGCTTCTTGCCAGACGATGAGACTGATGACAAAGGTGAAGAGGAACACGGTGAGGGTTCCCGCGAAACTCTTCATCTTGTAGAGTTTGAAGGTCTTGAAGGCCTTGCCGAAGACGGCGGCGAGGCCATCACCCCAGCCCATCGCCAAAACGGCGACGATGGCGGCGTTCATCAAATCGAAATGGAAGGCGAAGAAGGTGACGATGGTGAGGCTCACCGCATAATAGACCGTGCCGAGGTCCTCTCTTTGGCGTTTTTCACGTTCCATCGCCGAAAGGAGGTTGAAACGGTAGGAGAGGTAGTTCAAGATGATGAAGGTCGCGGGAATCACGGTCGCGACAAGCGTGCTTTCAATCAAAAAATGGGCGAGGAGGATCCAATGCGCCACGACGACGTGGATGAACTTCCTCGCGCCTTCGTCCGAGAGCCATTGTTTTTTTTCGAGAAGCGTCGCCACGCCAAGCACGCCGCCCACGAAGACATACGATAAAGCGATGCCGACAGCCGTCATGTGAGAAGTCCCCGTTTTTTCAGATCCTTCTTGATTTTTTTCAAGAGGCGCCACTTGCGGAATTTGCCCACATAGTGCCTTCTCGTGATATTGGAGTAGCCCCCGCGGCGGATCTCTTCGAGAATGGCCTCATAGAATTTCGCGGCCGCATAGGTCGCGAACACGGCATCCTTGTCGAAGAGTTCGAGGTTCTCATAGAAGACCTTGTATTTCTTTTTGGCCTTGTCGATGTAGTGTTCGACGAGGCTTTGGTATTCGGGGGTCACGGTGCCGGTGATGAGGGTCTTGATCCGGATCTTGAATTGTCCGAGGACCTCTTCGGGAAAGTAGACGCGTTGTTTTTGGAGATCGTCTTTCACATCCCGGAGGATGTTCGTGAGTTGCATCGCTTTGCCGAGTTCGATGCCCACTTTCCGCATTTCTTTCGGCTTTTCCTTGTGGGATTTGCTTGCCAGGACGGGGATGAGCATGATCCCGACGGTGCCCGCCACCTTGTAGGCGTACTCGTCGAGGTCCTTTTCCGTCTCGATGGGTTTCTTCTCATAGTCGTCACGGAGGCCTTCGAGGAGTTTCAAATAGGGCTCCTTGTCGGAAGGATAACGCATGATGGTCTCATAGAGCGCTTCGAACAAGGGCTCCTTGGGAACATCGCCCGCGAAGGTCTTCGCGATTTTTTCTTCGAGTTCTTCGATCTTTTTGATGTCCTCGTCGATGTCGACGGCATCGTCCGCGATGCGGCAGAAGGCATAGATCGTATACACGGCCTTCCGTTTGTTCTCGTCTTCGATCATCGAGAAGGCCTTGTGGAAGGTCGTGCTCGATTCGGCGATGATGTTTTCCACATATTCGTATTTGTCCATGGTCTCGCCCCCGGATTTTGTAGTCGCCCTCATTATAACCAATGGAAGGTCCTTTGTAAATTCTGGAGCTTTCAGGTGTCACCTTTGTCCATTGTGTCTTTACAAAGGGAAAGCTCGCGCGCGGGGGAATCAAGAAGGATTTCTTCTGACAAAGCAAAACATGCGGTGCTCGACTGCGCCGCATGTTTTTGTGGTATGTGTCTCATTCCTTTGTGGTGACATCGTCTTTGTGAGCAAGCACGAAGACGAGTTCGCCGTCTTTTTCGCTCAAATTCACCTCGAGGTCGATCGTTTCCCCGATGGTGAGCGTGTCGAGGTCGAGTCGGTGCACGCTCGGCATGAGGGAATGCTGGGTGTCGTTTCTGAGCGGGGCCTCGAAGAGCTGGTGCACCCGCATGGTGAGACCTTCTTCATTCTCGATGGTGAAATGGAAACCGTCCTCGTCCACGGCCGTGACGGTCACATTCTCATAAGCGAAACGGAGACCCGTTTGCAAGAAGTCGAGCTCGTCGAAGGGAGTCGCGTGGATGCTGTAAGCGGCCTCTTCATCGACAGGGGTCACAGTGGTTCCACCGAAATCGGTGAGGAAGAGCCCGTCGAAAGGTTTGCCTGCGTGATAGACCTGGGCGTTTTCAATCTTGACACGGTAACCGACACCCAAACGGCCTGTCGTGGCATAGCCGATATAGAAGAAGATGCCGTGCTCGCCTTCCGGATCCTCCAAGAAGGCGTGCTGTCCCACCCGGGCGGTGACGATGCCTTCGACATTCACGCGTTTCGTCATGTAGTCTTCGTGGTTTTGCACGATGTCGGCGATGGTCGTATCGACGGCATCGCCGTAGTAGTGGTCGGGGTCCTCTTCGGTGTGGAGCCTTCTTCCCGTGAGTGATGCCTTTTCATCGGCGAGTCGCATGTCGAAACCGTATTTCAGTTCACCTACCCCGACGGGGGGAGAATAGGCGAGTTCGATGAGTTCGAGGTTCAATAGCCTGCCATCGCCCCAGACATAGGCGAGTTCGCGGCCATACGTGCCGCGGTTGCCGGCGGCTTCGTCTCTTTCGAGGACGATCTGTTCGGCGTCTTGCATCACTTCGCAAGCATAGGCGCTTGCGGCAGGACCCCAGGGCTCATATACATGTCCGCTTTCGGGGGTGTCGACACCGAGGAAACGAACACGGAAATCTTCCCCGCCGGTGGTGAAATCGGCGGTGTCGCCGTCACGGCAGGCAAGAAGCTCCACTGCGCCGATGCCGTCTGTGAAGAAGTCTTTGCCTTCATGATCGGGTATTTCGAGTTGTTCGGTGAGATAGGTGGAAAGCTCACCGTCATCGACGATGAATTTCGCATGGAGACTCACGTTTTCCTCAATTTCGCGCATGTAGTTGAAACGTTCCTCCAATGTTTCGTCTTCATACCAACCTACAAAGAAATAGCCCTCTATTTCCGGGCGGGGAAAGGGGGAAATCCTTCCCGGCTCCTCCAATGTCCTGCGTTCATAGCGTTCGCCATCAACCAAAAAATCCACACGGATGCCCCGTTGGCAGGCGGCAATCGTGACAAGGAAGAGAAGGAGGGTTAAGGCAAGAAGAAACTTTTTCATATGCATCATTCCTTTGGATACGGATTCTCATACATTTTAACACAAAAGAAGGTTCCGGGGAATACCACCGCAACCCGGACGTCTTTCTGTATGGGAGAAGGGTTTTCATGTATAATGGGGATGTAAGAGGTGGGGAAACCATGGGTAAAAAGATCCTACTCGCTTTCATGATCGCTTTGATGTTCTCGCTTTCGGGGTGCACCTTCTTTTCGGAACAACTCGCACCGCCAATCGAACGCTCGTTTCAGAACCGGATGATGGAGACGAAAGCGATGCTCCGTCGCTCGAATGTCGGGGTGGAGGCCACATTTGCCGACAATGACGACCCCTTCGCGAGCGAGAGCGTCAAACAGGGAAGCGGCGTCATTTTCGCTTCCTTGGCGGGATATCACTACTTTCTGACGAATTTCCACGTGGTCGACCAGGAGGATTATGACACCGCGAGCTACAAGGTCGCCCCTTCCGTCTTGGACGATAGTTTCGAAGCGGAACTTGTCGAACAATCCTTCCGGAGGGATCTCGCCATCCTCCGCTTCCGCGTCGAAGAAGCGGAGGACGAATTCGAGACGATCGACATCGAGAGCCGGAAGGATGATACGCTGCAAAGAAGAGAGTTCGTCTTCGCCGTGGGCAATCCCCACACCCTCGAAGGTATCGTCACCTTCGGCGAATATCTTGGCATGACCGATGTGGACGAGGTCGATTTTTCTGTCATAAGACACAACGCCGCCATCTTCACCGGCAGTAGCGGTGGTGCGTTGACCGACATCGACGGCAACCTCGTCGGCATCAACACCTGGGGGGCCGAAGCCGATGATGTGAATCTGGCCGTCCCGCTTTCCGAGATTCGCGAATGGTTGGAAGAACTCGACCTTTTCCGGACCGAACTGCTCGCAACGGACAAATATGGGATGCAATGGGAGGTAGTGCGATGAGTCTCATTCTGCTCACCGCTTTTGAGCCCTTCGGGGGCGAAAAGGAAAACAGTTCCCGGACACTTCTCTACGAGATACCGGAGCGGGTCTATGGCTCACGGGTGATAAAAGCCGTTCTGCCCGTGGTCTACGGACATGCTTTCGACCGGCTCGAACCTCTGATCGAGAGGGAGAAGCCGGATTATGTCATCATGTTGGGAGAAGCGCAGGGAAGGACGCACCTTTCCCTCGAACAACAAGCCATCAACCTCATGGATTCCCAACGCCCCGACAATCTCGGCAACACCCATAAAGACGACAAAATCATCGAAGGGGGACCCGACGCCCTCTTCACGACAATCCTCGTGGATGACCTCGTCGATACCATGCGGAAGAGAAACATCCCGGCCGAGCGGAGCTACAGCGCCGGGACCTATGTGTGCAACGACCTTTTCTACCGGGTACTCCACTATGTGGAGACGTTCAATCTGAAAATCAAGGCGGGCTTCATCCATGTGCCCGCCCTCCCCTCGCAAGCGGCGAAAAAGGGCGACATGCCCTCCATGAGCGTGGATCTCGCCTCGGAAGGTCTTTTGGCGATGTTTGACAGACTGTTGCGGATCCGCGCCAGACAATACCGCGAGAAAAGCCCTTGACAGGGCTTTTTTCATACGAATTTTGTGGCGGTTTCCCACGGTGCATGATAAAATGTAATCAACCACCGGGACAAAGCTGAAAATAACAATGGGAGAAGAGTATGAAAAAGACGGTTCTTGTTTTCTTGATTGGGTTTCTCTTTTTTCTTGCGGCTTGCGGCGGAAGCGTGAGTCTCACCCTCACGAGCACTTCCGTCGCCGATGATTCCCTTTCGGTCTCACCCGCGGGTGAGTTGGAAAGGAATACGGAAGTGACCATCACCGCACCAACCAAAAGCGGCTCCACTTTCGCACATTGGTACGACACCCGTGCCGAGGAAATCTTCAGTGAAGAGAGAGTCCACACCTTCACCATCGCGAAGAGTATGGAACTGGAAGCGGTGTATGCGGCCAACGACCATTTCGGCACTCCCGAAGGCACAGTCGCCTATGAGACGGGGTTCGAGGATGCGACCGCCAAATCCGGTTATGCCCAAGGCAACATGACGAGCGACGGCGTGGACTGGCTTCTCGTGCAAGTCCTCCGGGGCAATCACGATGGTGATATGAAGACCGGTGAATATGCCCTCAGAGGCCGCGCAATCGGCAAAGCCGAGATTCTCGAAGGGTTCGCGGATCTCGAAGGCATCGTGTTCGACTATGCGCACGGCGCATTCTCGGGAACGGGCGAAGGGAAACTCTCGGTGGAGATCTCCGCCGACGGGGATTCCTGGGTGGAAATCATGGCTCCGAGATCCCCCTCGACGAGTCTTGCGACCATCGAACTCCTTGTCGATTACAATCATCCCGCCTTGCGTGGTGCCTCCATCACAAAAGGGGATGATATCCATGTCCGTTTCCTCTTCGGCGGAAGTGATGAGAACGAAGACAACACGACACGCATCAACATCGACAATGTGAAAGTCTACCGATTTGCCGATTGAAGAGCATGCCGGGGGAAGGGTGACCTTCCCCTTTTTCTTTGCGAGAAGGTGGGTGAACATTTTTGCATCCGCTGAACGTTTTTTCTGAAAAAATGGTAGAATGAAAGAACCTATATAAAAAACTATCAGGATGTGTGACTCGATGAAAAGACTTTTGACCCTAGCCGCTCTCGTTTTTTCTTTGTTTACTCTTTCGGCCTGTCAGCGCATGTTGGAAGAACACACCGTCACCATCACGGGGACCATCGAGGATTTCACCTATGAACTAGAGCCCGAAGGCCCCGTGAAAAGCGGAAGCGAAGTCGACTTGACATTGGTCTCGCACGATGAGGCTTACGCTTTTTCACATTGGTTCGATGTCAACCGCGACGCAATCCTTTCCGAAGATTCTTCGGTGACCTTCACGGTGGAAGAGGACAAAGAGATCCGCGCCGTGTTCGAAAAAATCCCGCAAGCGACGCCCTATGAAGTGACCCTTGCGAGCAACCTTTCCCGGGCGGAGTTCAACCTGCCGCAAGAGAACGAGTTCCTTTCGGGAGAAGAAGCGGAACTCTCCGTGCATGACCCCGAGGA
>PWYL01000007.1 GCA_003568315.1 Mollicutes bacterium
CTTGCGGACACTCTTGATGATTTGAACCCGCCTGAAAAAGGGATGCTGCGCGCCGTCAAGGTGCAATACAGGATTTTTGACAATACTCTTGACTGGTTGAGTAGAGAAGGCCCTCTCTATGGAAGTGGTTTAGCCGAATATGCCATGCGTGTAGTTGTAAGGCTTCCTTATTTCTTCAACAAAAACAAAAGCCGGGCATATTTCGCTGATTTTAGCAGGAAGGTCATAAAAACCGCTCCGCTTTGCTATGCAGAAATCGATTCAGTCAGTGTAAAAGATGAATTGCCGGATTTCTCCTTCGGCCCGTCGTTGCTGCTGCGTTCCAATGCGGTCGGTCGCAGTATTATGGATCTTTTCAAACCCGCTAACATAAGAGTATCGGATCAAAAATTCCGAGCCGAATGCAGGATTTCCGCCACCCAACTCATAGTCGCGCTGAACGCCTATCGGCTCGCCGAAGGCGCATATCCGCGGTCTCTCGAAGAACTTGTGCCTGAGTATATTGAGTCAGTGCCGCACGACCCCTATGACTGCGAGCCTTTTCGGTACTCGAAGTCTCAGGGCATTGTTTATTCTGTCGGCGAGAACCTTGAGGATCATGGCGGGTCGCAAGAAGTGCGCAGAGAACCACACCATAACAAACGTGAGAAAAAGGAGTGGGATCGGTGGGACGCCGAAGATATCGTGTTTGAGATTGGCCCTCACTTGTGAAAAATAAGAGGGAAAGGCGAGACGCTTGAACTTCTTGCAGGTGAATAATTGGGAGCAAAACGGAGACCAGACTGAACTCCACAATAAATTCTCTATGGAGACTGAATTTTGACCATTCTTAAAGATCCAATAGAAAAAATAGTTCCATGTAAGCCACATAAGTGGTGGGCCAGTTTTTTTTATATTCCCGGAACCCCTTTCCCACCGGTTGTAATTTTCCTCGTTTTTTTAGTGATCGGGACACATTACAACTTTTTGGCCAGGCAGCTCTCTGAATCATTGTTTCCCGGTTTTTGGGTTATTATTTACTTAATCATTTTCATCCTTTTGCATCTGAAATGGTCTAAAGAGCTGAAAGAATTCATGGCCCTGATCAAGACGAAGGACGCTGAACCAATACAATCGGTGTGTTTTTCGGAGGAGGGTTTCCGGGCTGCTGTAGAAGGATACGTTTTTTTTGCGTTTTTATGGACGTCCTTGTCCTACTTTAAAGAAACAAAAAAAGGGATTCGGATGATACTGGGTGGTAAGACGTGGGTCGTGCAAAAGAAAAAATTTGATGACTCTGAGACGGAAAAGATAGTTGATCTGCTCCGACGCAAACTGGATTCTCCTGAAACAGGACCGGAGGGAAACGGAATAGACCCGATTAAAAAAGAGGTGCCAATAGGAATAAAAACGCCTGCCAATAAGGCCTTGTGGAGCGGTGATACGCGTTATACACGGTTTTATATCTTTTGTATGCCTTTTATACTGTTAGGGCTGGAAGTATGGCATAAAATCAGCCACCCTGATACAACATATGTTGCCTTACTGTTTGCCGGAATATGGTTATTATTATGTATGGCCTTTTTTCTAAAACGTTATATTATGTCCCAAAAGCGGCAGAGACAGTTCGCGGGGCAAGCCGGCGACATAAAGCAAAAACTTTCTTTCACGAAGGATGGGTATGAACTGCAGGTCGAGGGGGTCAGGACGGTATATTTTCCCTGGGCTTCGCTAACGTCTTTCAGGGAATACAGGAACAGTTTTCACATGATGCTCTGCGCGAATGATATAAAGGTTCATAAAAAGCATTTCAGCAAAGTGGAAATAGAACATATCCGTTGTTTGCTAAAAAACAAGCAGCAGCTTTTCACTCCCGGTCGTGGAGGCGCCCCGCAGGAAGCGGATTCGGAATCACATAGGGGCGGAGGTGAGGTAAAAACGGAGAAGGAAGCTCCCCGGCATGTGAAGCGCCTTTGGGCCGAAAAACTCGTGCACAGAATGGCCATTATAGCCTCAAGTATCCTTTTTGTGCCCGCAACTTTTATTTTCCTTATTGAACTGGCTGGTGACACGGGCAATGTCCCGGTACTGGGGTTTACGGGTTTATATGCAGCTTTACTCGTTCTTCCGGCAAGTATGCTTATGGTTTTTAGCCTTTGGCGACTGTATATCCCGAGTTTTTTCCCGGCCTTCTGGGTCGGAGCTTTTTTTGCGGGCGTAATGGTTGGCAATTGGGATCGTATACACTATGTGATAATTTCTATTGCCGTATTGTGTGTATCTGCGGTTATATGTGCGATACCATTTCTCAACCTGATTATACAGACCAAATACGCCGATGTCGGAACGGATTCGTCAAAAATGCCTTTAAAAACACGCTGGGGTTTGCTTTTTGCTGTAGCTTTAGGATGCGTTTTTTTGTTGCGGGGGTTGATTATCTGGTTTTAAGTACCATAAGATTGAGGACAAACGTTCCCAGGCTACCCCGTTATTTTGAAGGAGAAATTGTGTATGATCGAAATTTCCAAATCTAAATCATTGAATGTCTTTGCTCTAGGATTTTTGCTTCTTTTTTCTGCATGCCGGGGGGCATCGAACAGAGGAGAATCGGAAGTTGTCTCGGATCCGGAGATGTTTTTCGCATCGGCAAAGATTATTAAACTTGACTTATCGACTTTGGCAGTAGAGTTTTTCTCGAACCCCGGCGTCCTTTTATTATCTTCTCAAGATGGTCGTCTAACCGCAGGAGAAATATCTTTCAAAGCCGGGGTGGAAAGGAAAGAAGAGGATCGGATCAAATTAACCGTCAATGTTTTGATACAGGAAAGCGAGAAAGAGCCGGTCGATTTGAAACATAGTTTTGTGGCGAGGGCGGGAGAAGAAAAATCTTTTAGCGACTTGATCCGTGAGGATGGTGAAAATTATCTTTGGGTTGTTATAGCAAAGGCGGAAGAAAAGACTTTTCCTTTGGAACCAAAGAAACGAATAAGAGACGGCAGGCGCGAAGAAAATGAGGAAGATAAACCTGTTCCGGAGGTGGAGATTGAATGGCATTAGGGAAATAGCTGGGATCGTCAGAGGGACTCTTGGATATAATAGGGAAAATGCAACAAGAGAACATTGATCACAAAACAGAATTTTATGTGAAAAGGTCGTCAAGGATAACCGACCTGATACCGATGGCATATGTTGCTTTGGCGGCAGGTCTCGGAGACTTTTGGCTGGCCTCATTAATTATTGTAGTGATCGGGGTCGCTGTATTTTTCCTGAGAAAACGTCCGCACATTATCACTGACGAGAATGGAATTTATTATCGCACCTTTTTCCGGATGAAACGGATTAAATGGGAAGAGATATACCGGATTAAAGTGAATATGCTGGGTGGAGTCGCAATCTATTGGGGGGATAAGGGAAAGAACCAATTTCGCACATTCAGACTGCAATGGCGGCCCGCGAAAACTCTGAAGATATGGAAGGAAATCCGGGGCTTCAGACGCTTGCTGAAGACAGTCCTGAAAAAAAGCGTCGATGCCGAAGTCGCTCCCGGGGTGTTTGAGCTTTTAAATACACCCAACAAACAAAAAATAAACCGATATCGGTGGGGATTTGCCTCCTTTTTTCTGCTGCTATTAATAACAAGCCTCTACATGCTTCTTAAATTAGTTCATACCCCTGGAACGATGGGGTATAATCACATTTTTCTCATTTCCTTTTTACCTCCGCTCGGCGGGCTCAGTGGC
>PWYL01000061.1 GCA_003568315.1 Mollicutes bacterium
AGAATACTATTTCCGATAACGATACGGGTATAAAAAATGAGCCTGACGGGACTCTGTTGCCGTTGGATACGAATGCCAATCACAACGACATATTCGGCAATTTGGTTTATGGCATCGACTGGAGCGAGGCGGATACCGGCTACGATCCCCACCGCATCAGCGCAGAAAATTGCTGGTGGGGGCATGTGACCGGACCCGAACACGCATCAAATGTGGATGGGCAGGGTGATGAAGTTACCGATTTTGTCGACTTCACGCCTTTCGATTCCGATCCCAAGGATGTGGCGTACATATTGATAACTCCGGCGGATGAAACCGTGACCGCCGGGGAACAAGTCTCCTATACAGCCATTGCCTATGACGATGACGATATCGAGAAGGGTGATGTGACCGGTCAGACTGTTTGGAGCATAGAAGAACCCGAGGCGGGCGGTGTGTGGGATCCTGAAGGCGCCGGCGATGAAAATATTTATGAATCCGAGACTGCCGGCGACTGGACCGTGACAGGCACCTATGAGTATGAAGGATCTGACCTGACCGACCAGGCATCCCTGACTGTCGAAATCGATGAAGCTTATTCCTTCAGTGTGGCGGTTGAAGACATAGATGCGGGCGAAGAGCCCCTGGTTCAGATTACAGATGCGCAGGATGAATACGGCAACCCGCTTGAAGGCGATAAAGATGTTGTGATCGAAATTGTTGATCTGGACACTCAAACCACGACGCTGACGTTCGAAGAAGGCGATGCCTCGCATGACTGGGGCGAATCTGTCACCGATGCACGTGACTATGACGTTCAGGTGACCATCGATGGCGTCACAGAGACAACCGTCTTCAATGTGGCCTCTCTCGAGCCGGCCGATTTTGATGTCAGCGTGGATGATATTCAGGCCGGTGGAAAACCTGTAATCGAGATAACAGACGCCGCAGATCCGTTCAACAACCCGCTGCAGGGCGCCTATGACGTGACTATCTCCGTTGGTCTGGAGCAGCGTCAGGAGTCCATTACTTTCACAGATGGCGAGGCGGAATATGAGTGGGATGAAATAACCGGCGCAGGTAACTATACGGCAACGGTGGTAATCGAAGCAATTGCCAGGTCAGATACGTTTGAGGTAACTGCTGCAGCTGCTACAGACCTGCTGTTTGTCAACCAGCCGTCGCGTACCGAAGCCGGTGAGACAGTAGAAGACCCGCACGTGTCCGTGCAGCTTGCAGATGAACACGGCAATCCGGTCTCGCAGGGCGGCGTTGAAGTTGAGCTTAAGCTGATCGGCGGCGACGCTGAAGCTGAGCTTGAAGGATTCCTGGAAGATACTGATTCTAATGGGCTGGCTGTGTTCGATAGCCTTAGCGTTGACAGGAAAGGCGTCGACTACCAGCTGGAGGCCTGGTTCGTCGGAGGAACGGAAGCGAAAAATACAAGCGAAGAGTTCAGCATATTTGAAGAGCATACGCTTACGGTGGCGACGGAAGGCGAGGGTTCGGTCTATGTGGACGGAACATTATACGACGTGCCGCTCACATTTGAAATAGAGGATACGCTCGACGTTGAACTGCTGGCCGTGCCCGACGAACACTGGGCGTTCTGGAGATGGGAAGACGACTCCGAGGATGCAGATCGCACGCTTGCCATGGACGATGACGCGACGGTCACCGCTACGTTCGTGACGGAGATACAGGCCAAAATCAATGAGGCGATCGCAGACCCGGATAAAGATTATGTCGAGATAGGACCCGGCTCATATACGATAACGCAGCCGATTATTATCGACGAGGACGGATTTACGCTTAAGTCAACGACCGGCTCCAGCGGGAAAAACCGCACGGTGCTCGACGCCGATGGCGGCGGTATAGTGATAATCATTCTTGCCGACGACGTTAATATAGGCGACCCGAACGATCGCGATAAAGGATTCTGGATCAGCAACTTTACCGATGCAGGTATAGTGGTGCGGGGCGATGAGGCCACCATTATAGACAACCGTATAGAGGGACAGACCGACCCGGGTCAGCCAGTGCGCGGAGAGGCTGTTCGCCTGGAAGCTTCCGAGAAAAGCCTGATAGAAAGCAACCTTATTCTCAATTCCGAAGTCGGTGTAGCTGTCGAAGGCCTATCGCATTATACGGAGATATTCGCAAACCGTATAGTGGACAACACGATAGGTATATTGAACCGCTACGATCAGGGACTGCCGACATATACCGTGGCGGGCGGCGATAATGTGGACAATGCCAATGATATTTATCGTAATGAAGAATGGGGCGTAAGGTGGGATGCTGAAGTTGCCGACTACGATCCGGAACACAGGCTCGATGCGAATAACAACTGGTGGGGTCACGAGTCGGGCCCATACCATGAGGATAAAAACGATTCCGGCCAGGGTAATCCTGTCTCGGATAACGTGGATTTCGATGAAGATTGGCTTGCGGTGTCCAGATATGCCTCCAAGGTCGAGTTCGTGCAGCACCCGACCGACACCGTCGCCGGAGATACCATTACGCCGGCGGTAACCGTGGAGGTGCGGGACTCCGACGGTGTTATAGTGACTGGCTCCACCAGTCTTATCGTGCTTTCGGTGGAGACAGGCGACGGAACACTGCTAGGCACGGTTGAGGCGGAAGCGGGCGATCCGGTTGATGCCACGGCTGTTTTTGACGATCTCAACATCGAAATCGCGGACACCTATACCCTGCGAGCTGAAGATGAAGCGGGTGTTCTGGTCCACGCCGTGTCTAAAGATTTTGTAATTACAGCCGCCGCCCCCGGTGAAATAACCGTCGAGACCGAGCCTGAAGACGCGACGGCCGGCGAGATTATAGGTGAAGATGAGGGGGAATATCCGACGGCAAAGGTTACCGACGAGTTCGGTAATTTGGTGGAAGGCGCTGCGGTGCAGGTGAGCGAACAGGGCGGCTACGCAATAGACGCCGGCACGATGACGATTTATACCGACGCTGACGGGCTCGCTGAGTTTGAAGATCTCAAGATCAACACGGCCGGCACCTATACGCTGGAATTCGCAGTGGACGGTGTGGCCGAGAGTGCAACATCCGAGGAATTCGACGTTGTAGCGGCCGAGGCCGACAGCTTCTCGTTCGACAATATTACCACACAGACCGGTGGCATATACTTCGGCGTCACCATAGAGGCGCTTGATGAGCACGGGAACCTTGCAGACGGCTACGAGGGCACCGCCTCGCTCAGCGACACTACTGGCTCGATTCAGCCCGAAACCACGGCCGCGTTCATAGGCGGAGTCTGGAGCGGCGAAGTGGCCATATTCAAGGTAGCTGACGGCGTGGTTGTAAGTGCCGAAGACGGCGCTGTGGCCGGCGACAGCGATGCGTTCGACGTTGTTTCGGCGGGCTATCTGCAGGATCTGATAACCGAGGCAATAGGTGCGCACGGGTCCGGTGACGTTGATCCTATAAAGGTCGACGTTGAGCCGGGCAGCTACACGCTCGCTGCGCCGATAGTGATCGAGATTCCGGATGGCTATGATGCCGACGAACTTATATTCCGCTCCAAAGACGGGCGTAACCACACGTATATAAACGCCGGCGGGGCGGATGCGGCGATAATTATCGAGTCCGACGGCGTGACGGTTGAAGGTTTCTGGATAACGAACTTTGCCAATGCCGGCATAATAATCCG
>PWYL01000016.1 GCA_003568315.1 Mollicutes bacterium
CAATAGCGACGAAAGGTTGCTTTCCATAGGGCACCACCTGTCGGGACACATTATAGCACACGGTAAATACAAATATCCATCATTTGTCCCTGCCCCCCCTCTTGTCATATTCATGATATAATGAAAGCCGACTTTCCCAAAGAGGAGTGCGGACATGAAAACCTACATACTCGCCAGCCAGTCACCGAGAAGGAGAGCTTTGCTACCCCTGGTCGGACGCGACTTCGAGGTTGTCGTTCCTGAGATTCAAGAGACGATTGACAACCGGAAATCTCCCGAAGAGGCCGCGATCGCCCTCGCTCGCTTGAAAGCGAAAGATGTGGGGAAACGACATCCGAACCGGCTCGTGTTGGCCTGTGACACCGTAGTTTCCGTGGACAATCAACATCTCGGCAAACCTGAGAATGAAGATGACGCCCGTAGGATGCTCGAGCTTCTGAGCGGGAAGGGACATCGTGTCGTGACCGGCTGTGTGTTCACAAAGATGGATCAAGAGGTGGCTTTTTACGGAGACGCGGAAGTGTTCTTCCATGAACTGACCCAAGAAGAGATCGAGACCTACATCGCTACGGAGGAACCGTTCGGCAAAGCAGGTGGCTATGCGGTCCAAGGACACGCCGCGAGACACATCGAACGCATCGAAGGGGATTACTATGCCATCATGGGGCTTCCTGTCGCCAAAGTGTATCGTTATCTGAGAGCATACGAGCGCGGCCTGCTTTTTTCCGGATGCAATTTGCGATAGAATAGATGTAGAATGTCCTTCCCGATGTCAACATCACTCCCATTGTGCTATCCTGAATATGACGTCCTTGGAGGTTTATCATGTTCAAGTTGAAGGCTCCCAAAGAATCTCGGACGCGATTGAGAAACAAGCTGAAAATCATCGATAGTAAAGAATACGAGTTCGTCGTGACGACGGACAAAGAATATGTTGAAGATGATAAAATCAACATCGTCTTTCACGAGGAGGACGCACAAAGGGTCAACCGCATACTGAACCTCATCGCCCAGGGAGAGGACGTCTATATCGTCGGGCACAGTCCCCGGGGCATGAAACGGATCGAATCACGGCGGATCCACTATTTCGTCGTCGAAGAGGAGGAAGTTTCCGCGGTTGTACGGGACGGTCGTTTCCGCGTCCGCATGAAACTCTATGAGATTGAAGAGATGCTGAAAAACAAGCATTTCATCCGTGTCAGCAAATACGCCATTGTGAACATAAACAAGATCGACTATATCAAACCGGCATTCAACTCCAAACTGGTTCTCCACATGAGGAATGGAGACCAGGTCGAAGTGAATCGCCGCTACTACAAGACGTTCAAGAAGACGCTGAAATTGTAGAGGTGTCTCATGATGCAAACAATGATCCGATTGGCCGAGTTCGTTTTCAACAACGCCCTATTGTTGAGTGTCATACTCGTCGCCGCCCCCTTCTTCATGTTTCACATGAAACAATTGTTCCAAGAACTCCTGCTGAATAAGAAACTGGATATCAAAAAGCGGGTCATGCGCAATCTGGAAAGAATTCCGTTCCACTATTCCCGCTGGTTTTTGCAAAAACGCATAGTGGTAATCATTTTGCCGTTCGTTGTTGTCGCCGCCATTTTCTTGGCCGCCACCTGGAATCCGATACATTTTGAACATCATCTGGCCAGCATCGAAAGTGAAGAGGATATCAGGAAAGTCCATGAAGATTTCCACGAACGGTTTTACGATTTTCATATCCTCGAAGCCGAGAGTCAGGCAACTGATGCCAGCATCATGCGCTCTTTACGAATGAAGAATCCCAAACTCCACACCGGGATTGACACTGTTGCCCATAATGGCGAATACATCTTCAGCATGGCATCCCGGGGCATTGAAATCACCGCCGTTGATGGAAACGACCTCGATTACCACGGATACTTGGATTACGAAGATACGAAGAAGGATGAACTCTATCACCAGCATGGAATTTTCGTCGATAAAGACCGCCTCGTCGTGCTGGGTTCGGCCACCGAAGACATCTCTCCCGTCGGGGCGACCAGTGAAGCCTATTGTGAGGAAGAGGTTTCCACGGTGGTGCGAATTTACGATATCAATGACGATATCTCCCTTGAAGACACATATCGTATGAGCGGCAAAGTTACCGATGCCGCCTATGAGAACGGGGTTCTCTCACTTGTCACGAAACAATACCTTCCGTTCGGTTATGAAGCGTTCCGCCTCGGGGATTCCCTGCCCTGGATCGCCAGAGGAGACGACACTCCCCTCATACAGTCTTATGATTCCATTCATTACATAGAGAGGGTCGAGCCGAACAGTTTCATTTCCTTCCACGCCATCGACCTCGAACGGGAATCACACGACTTCCGGACGCTCCTCATGGACTACCAAAGCGAAGTGAGAATCATGGACAACGCCTTCTATATCGCCGCGAACCACTATCGATTCCATAAAATCACCGACGGGATGCGACTCTCCGACCCCGTGGAATCCATCGATACCAGCCTCACGAAGTTTCGTGTCGACACCTTCGGGATGGTCCGTCACCAAGTGACGTTGAGCCTCCCGGGAGCCCTCGCCTTCCCCAATGGATTACAGGTGGCTGATGGGAGAATCCTCCTTTTGACAAGAAACGAGGACAACCACACGCTCTTCAAACTCGAGAAAAGCCTCACCCATGCTACACTTGAACATGAGTTGCCTTCACACATCTACGTGGAGGACCTCTTCTATCATGATGGCATCGCCTATTTGTCCTGTGACACGGAGAACGCTCATGAGACCCGGCTCTATGCGATAACCACCCACAACATCGAGTTGTTGTCGATTCACGAGGGAATCCTGTTGACGGAAGCGATGATTCCCCGGACGGGAACCCCCCTCTTCATCACCTTGGAAAAGCTTGATAAAGAATCCCTCGCTTTCCATGCACATCATTATGACAGTCGGGAGAACCGTGTCGTGACCATGGACACTCTCGCTGTTTCGGTCGGGGACTACAAATTCAACATCATCGACCGTTTTCCTGTGGAAAAAGAGATTCACATGGATTCCGATTTCCGCATCGTCATTCCGCTTTATGCCTTCACGACGCCTTCCACTCAGGACTCCCGTTACCCGAGCGTCCTTTTCATCCACCTCGACGAAGAAGGTCAGCTCCATCCGCCCGAGTCCTTGAACATGCGCGGCGTCTTGCACGGTCGAAATCCCTACAGCTATCGGTTCGTGGAGATGGACGATTATGTCTATCATGTCACCCCGAGAGGCATCACCGTTTCCACCGAAGTGGAGGGAGAGAAGAAAATCGTCAGCGAAATCGTCTTCCCCTGACCAACATATCCGTTACCCCACAGAGAAAATAAGCACCTTCCGCGCGGAAGGTGCTCTGCTTTTGGTTGGATTCATATTGTGATGAGTCAAGAACGTTTGGCAACGCATTCCTTCACCGCCAAGGAGACTCTGTCGACGACACGTTTGTCGAAGGGGGAAGGGATGATGTAGTCGACATGCAACTCCTCGTCGGAGATGATATGTGCCAGAGCTCGGACGGTCGCGATTTTCATGTCCTCGTCGATGGATTGAGTCCGGGCGGCGAGAGCGCCCTTGAAGATTCCCGGAAACGCCAGGACATTGTTGATCTGGTTGGGGTAATCGCTTCTGCCGGTGCCGACGATTTTCGCCCCCGCTTCCTTTGCGGTCTTGGGGTCTATCTCCGGGGTCGGGTTGGCCATGGCGAAGATGAAGGGGTCCTTGTTCATCCCCCGAATGGCATCCGCGCCGATGAGGTTGCCCACCGAGACCCCGATGAAAACGTCAGTGCCTTTCATGAGGCCTTCCAAGGTGTCGATGTCGGAGGAGGCGGGCTCGGAGACGATCTTCTTGTCGATGAGTTCCTGTAGAGGCGCATCATACGAGCTTTGTTTTGATGGACGGACGATACCTTCTTTGTTGAACGCGTATAGTCTCTTGATTCCGAGTGACGAGAGGAGCTTGGCGATCGCATAGCCCGCAGCCCCCGTCCCGGCAAGAACAATCTCCAAATCCTGCATCTTTCGTTTTGTCAACCGGCACGCGTTCAGAAGCGCCGCGGCTGTGACAATTGCCGTGCCGTGCTGGTCGTCATGGAAGACGGGGATGTCGAGAAGGGAGACGAGGCGTTTCTCGATTTCCACGCAACGTGGTGCGGCGATGTCTTCGAGGTTGATGCCCCCGAAAGTGGGGGCTATGTGTTGGCAGGTCTCGACAATCTCGTCGACATCCTGTGTGTCGAGGCAGACAGGGATGCCATCGATGCCTGCGAACTCCTTGAAGAGCACGGCTTTCCCTTCCATGACGGGAAGCGCCGCCTTGGCACCGATGTTGCCGAGACCGAGAACCGCCGAACCGTCGGTGACCACGGCGACCGTGTTCTGTTTGGTGGTATATGTGTAGATGGCGTCGGGATTCTCATGGATGACTCTGCACGGCTCCGCAACACCCGGAGAATAGGCCAGCGAAAGGTCGTCGGCATTTCGCAAGGGGACCTTGGAAAGGATTTCGAATTTCCCTTTTTTGTCTTTGTGGAGTTTCAGACTTCGCTCTTTGAGGGAACTCACGGTTGCTTCCCTCCTTTGAAAATCGAACCGCCATGGACATCATAAGCGACAAAACAGGGGAAATCCTCCACCCGCATCTCATATACGGCTTCCGGTCCGAGGTCTTCATAAAGGAGCAACTTCCTCTCTTTGATGCGGCTGGCCAGAAGGGCGCCGGCCCCTCCTGTCGCGAGAAGGTAGACGGCTTCGTGTCGGACCATCGCTTGTCGGAAACTTTCACTTCTGTCGCCCTTGCCGATCATGACCTTGACACCGCGCTCCATCAAAGGAACGGCCAGTTCGTCCATCCTGTAAGAGGATGTGGGACCGCTAGCCCCGATGATCTGTCCTTCTTTCGCGGGGGTGGGGCCGACATAATAGATGGCGGCCCCTTGGAAATCGAAGGGGAGCTCCGTCTCTTTCAGAAGTCGGCTGTGGGCCTGGTCTCGGGCGCTATAGAGAGTCCCGGAGACGAGGACCTTGTCCCCGGCTCGCAGATTTTCCAGCACAGAAGATTGCACAGGCACAGAAAGACGGGTCATAGTACCACCTCTTTGTGTCGGGCGGCGTGGCATTGGATGTTCACGGCCACGGGGAGGGAGGCCATGTGCATGGGGAACGTGTTGACTTTCACCGCCAGACAGGTTTTCTTGCCGCCGACGCCCATCGGTCCGATATCCAGGGCGTTGATCTCATCCAGCAACCGTTTTTCCAACCGGGCGATGTCGGCATCCGGGCTTTCATCCTCCAAATCCCGAAAAAGGGCTTCTTTTGCCATGAGGGCGCTTTTTTCGAGATTCCCGCCCAGGCCGACGCCGACAATGATCGGCGGGCAGGGACGCCCACCGGCGTCATTGACGGTGTCTACGACGCATTTCACGACACCGTCTTGCCCATCGGTGGGTTTGAGGATTCCCACTCGCGACATGTTTTCACTGCCGGCGCCCTTGACGGCGATTTTCAAACGCAATTTGTCGCCGGGCATGATGCGGGTGTGCAAGATGGCCGGAGTGTTGTCTTTCGTGTTTTCCCTGTTGAAAGGGTGGCCGACCATCGATTTCCGAAGACGGCCTTCATTATAAGCGTCCCGCACCGCTTCGTCTATGGTCTCTTCAAGCGAGAAAGGCAGATGAAGACTGTTTCCGATTTCCGCAAACACCACCACGGTCCCGGTGTCCTGACAAAGCGGGAACACACCCTCCGCAGCGATGCTTTGGTTTTCCACGAGGTCGTCGAGAATGGCTTTTGCCACCCCTTCCTTCTCCTCCTCACGCGCTTTTTCCAAAGCGCTTATCATCGAAGGACCCAGGCGGTGGTTGATATCGACAAGGGTGTCCGCCACTCGCTTTCGGATTATCTCTTTGGCGATTGTGCGCATGGTTTCACCTCTTTCGGTTCCAATGAGATTATAACATATCGTTGTGGGAAACACACCGACAAGGGTCGCTGAGACATCCTCCGTATATTGCACATGTTATTCTTCGAACAGGAAAAAACGTTGGTCGAAGGAACCGAAAAGTGGAATGCGAGGCTGCAGCACAGATGTTTTGGTTGGATCTCTTTTTTATATGGACAACCGCCATGAATTTTATGCAACCTTTGGGGGAAACGACTTGCGCTCGGTAGACCTTTTTGATATAATCAATAATCGCTGAGCGTAGCGCATCAATATTTTGCGCTGGAAGGAGCGATAGACATGAAAAAAGGCATACATCCCGACTATAAAAAAGTGACTGTCAAATGCACAACGTGCGGAAACGAGTTCGAAAGCGGCTCGGTTCTGGACGAGGTGCGTGTGGACTCTTGCTCGAACTGCCATCCGTTCTTCACCGGGAAACAGCGTCACGGCAAATCTGCCGGTCGTGTCGAACGTTTCAAGAAACGTTACGGTCTAAACAAAGAGGAAGAGTAGACACGAAGGTCACACCAGTGTGACCTTCGTTTTTTCGGAGGACGACATGGAAAAAGATCTCCGTTTTATGAAAGAGGCATTGAAAGAAGCAGAGAAAGCTCGCGGGAAGAACGAAGTACCGATTGGTGCGGTGGTCGTCGTGGATGACGAGATCATCGGCAGGGGACACAATGAACGTGAGACCCGGCAAAGGTCGACAGCCCACGCGGAAATCATCGCCATCGAGAAAGCCTGTGAAGTGGTCGACAGTTGGCGGTTGGAAGATGCAACCATCTATGTGACACTGGAACCGTGTCCGATGTGTGCGGGAGCAATCATCCTTTCCCGCATCAAACGCTTGGTCTATGGTGCCAAAGACAACAAGAACGGCGCCCATGTCTCTTCCGACGTCAATGTGTTCGCGGGCGCTTTCAATCACCGCGTCGCAGTGGAAGGCGGTCTGGAGGCCGAAAAGAGCCGCAAAATAATCAAGGATTTTTTCCTCGCTTTACGCAACGGAAAAAGTGAGGTATGATGGAATTGTCCAATCCCCCCTCAGGCATCCTCATCCGACAGGGAGGGGTGAATCAGGTCAGGTCGGGAACGAAGCAGCCTTAAGCCTTCTTCCTGTGTGGGTGGGGATGCCTGAAGGGGGATTGCACAAAAGGGAGCGACCGGTCCGAACGGTCGCTTTTTTCATCCGTTCGACGCGAGAAGTATTTCCCGGGCGCGAGCCTTAAGTGTTTACTAATGGAGCGTTTGAAGATACAATGATTTTGAAGTGGTGATTCGCATGTACGATATTATCGTTATCGGTGCGGGCCATGCCGGGTGTGAAGCCGCTTTGGCCGCGGCCCGGTTGGGAAAGCGCACGCTATTGGTGACCGGCAATACCGATTATATTGCCGCCATGCCCTGCAACCCTTCCATCGGTGGCCCCGCCAAGGGGATTGTCGTACGGGAAATCGACGCATTGGGCGGCGAGATGGCACGCAACATAGATGAGACCCATCTCCAGATGCGTCTTTTGAACTATTCCAAAGGACCCGCGGTAAGAGCGCTTCGAGCCCAGGCGGACAAAATCCGCTACCCCGGGCGCATGAAAGAGACCTTGCTCGCCCAGGAGAGTCTGGACCTCCGCGAGCATTATGTCGCCAAGCTCATCGTCGAAGAGGACATCGTCAAAGGGGTCGTCACGAATGACGGTGGCAAATACCTCGGACGGACGGTCATTCTGTCCGCGGGCACCTTCATGAGGAGTCGGGTCTTGATCGGTTCCGAGATCGAGACGCAAGGACCGGAAGGCGAGGAACCCTCGCTGACCCTGAGTCCGCAATTGGCGGAACTCGGGTTCAAGCTGTCCAGACTGAAAACCGGGACCCCGCCGCGGGTGCGCAAGGACACCATCGACTTCACAAAGACCGTGCTGCACGAGGGCGATAGCGTCGTCCGTCGGTTCAGTCTGTATTCCGACAAGGAATATGATATCGATGCACAGTTCCCCTGCCATCTGACCTACACGACGGAAGAAACACACAGCATCATCGAGGCCAATCTCGACAAATCATCGATGTACAGCGGTGTGGTCGAAGGTGTGGGACCGCGCTATTGTCCTTCCATCGAGGACAAATTCGTGCGTTTCCGCGATAAAGAGCGCCATCAGGTCTTCCTCGAACCCGAAAGCGAAGTGACGGACAATATCTATATCCAGGGGTTCTCCACATCCATGCCCAAAGATGTCCAACAGGAGATGGTCCGCACCCTTCCGGGACTTGAAGGAGCCGAAATCACCAAATATGCATATGCGATTGAATACGACGCCATCGACGCCAGACAACTGTGGCCGTCTCTGGAGTCGAAGCCGGTGAAGAATCTCTATTTCGCCGGTCAGGTGAACGGTACGAGCGGTTACGAGGAAGCGGCCGGACAAGGTCTCATGGCCGGCATCAACGCTTCCAGGAGAATCGACGGCGAGAAACCCGTCGTCTTGAAACGGAACGAAGCCTACATCGGTGTCTTGATCGACGATCTTGTGACCAAGGGGACCATCGACCCTTATCGTCTGCTCACATCCCGGGCGGAACACAGGCTGCTTTTACGCAATGACAACGCCGATCTGCGTCTTATGGAAACAGGACATGCGATCGGCCTCGTGCCGGAATGGAAATACCGTAGATTCAAAGAGCGGCAGGCGAACATTAAAGAACTGAAGGCGATGTTGCGGAATGTCATCTTGTATCCCAAGCCCAAGACCAATGCATTGTTGGAAGAACTGGGGACATCTCCCCTCCGTGACAAGACGACGTTCTACGATCTCGTGAGAAGGCCTGAGGTCCAATCACGGCTTGTCCGCCATTTCCGTGACGGTCCCGACTTCCCCCGTGAGGTGTTCGACCAGGTCGATATTGAGATCAAATACGAAGGCTACATCGACAAAGCGAACAAGCAGGCGGAACGACTCCTCCGCCAGGAGAGTGTGACTATACCCGCGGACATCGATTACGATGCAGTCAAGAATATCGCGAGCGAAGCCAGGGAAAAACTCAAGAAGATCCGCCCTCTGACCTTGGGACAAGCGACCCGGATCAGCGGCGTGAACCCGAGTGACCTTGCAATCTTGCATGTCTATTTGCGGAGTCGCCGGAAAAGAACATGAAGGGTGAGTGTTCGTGAAACCGATGCAAGAGAACGACGTCACGTCTCTCGAGGAGGTCTTCCGCCGCTATGGATTCGAGATGAAACCGGAATCTTTGACGATGTTCCGGAAATATCACGACCTTTTGCAAAGAGAGAACCGGAAAGTGAACCTCACCGCCATCGAAAAGCCGGAAGAAGTCTTCGAGAAACACTTTGTGGATTCGCTCATGCTCGAAAGAACGCTTGAACTCGACACCCGCTCACTACTCGATGTCGGCAGCGGTGCCGGGTTTCCGGGCGTCCCTTTGAAAATCGTTCATCCGGATATCGAACTCACTATCATCGATTCCACGTTGAAACGCATCCGTTTTTTAAAGAAACTCCGCGACATGTTGGGAATCCGCTTTGCATTGTCCCATGAGCGTATCGAGGAGTTTGACAAGATTCATACATACGATGTCGTGGTGGCCCGGGCCGTGGCACCTTTGAACATCCTGGTGGAACTCTGTCTTCCCTTTGTCAAGATTGGCGGTGTGTTTGTCGCCTACAAAGGGAGAGGATACCAAGAAGAAATCGAAGCGTCCCTCGGCGCCATCGATGTCCTTGGCGGTCGGCTCGGCAAGGTGGATGTCTTTGAGGTCGCCGGCGCCGACAGGGCCTTGATCCCCGTAGAAAAAGTCGACCGCACACCGACGAAATATCCCCGGAGATTCAAAAACATCAAAACGAATCCACTTTGATTGGAGGCGTATCTCATGGCTCTTTCCGTACGTGAAAACATGGAATACAGCCAGGTGCAGTCCGACAAGGAGGCCCAGAGCAAAGAAATCTTCTACATGCGCCGCAAGGCCTTTTTCGTCAGCGTTGTCTTGGCGGTTGTGCTGGTGTTGGCCGTCATCGCGCTCTATATTGCCGAAGCCAGTATCGCGTCCATGGCCATCCATAGCCTCCTCGTCATGGCGATCATCGCGCTGAACCTGCTCTTTTTCCGCTTTCCCAGATTCTTCCCCGACATAAAACTTGCCGCCAGTCTGACGGTCTTCGGGCTCTATCTCCTGTCATTGGGGCTGATTCTGGAATTGCGTGTACCCAGTATCTTCACAATCCTGTTTTTGAGCTATGCGATTGCGGCCATCTATCAGGAAGTCCGGTCGAGCATCCTCAACAACATCGCCTTGTTCTTTGTCGGTATGATCATCATATTCCGCTTTCCGGAGTTTTTTCACACCGACGAGGGCATCACACCGAACACCGCGTACCTTTTCGTCTTTCTGCTCGTGTTTGTCGCTTTGCTTGCGATATCGTCGTTCATCCTTTTGAAACGGAAACGGTATTTTTTCAAGCAGCTCGGCCGAATCAAGGAAAGAGAGCACAAGGTCATCGACACGGTCTTCCGTTTACGCGAGAACTATGCTGGTCAATCTTTCAACCATGGGGACTATTACGACAACATGGAGAGTTTTACCGCGGAATTCTCAAACCATATTGGTGTGAAAGACGTCTTCAAGGAAAGAATCGACATCCTCCGTGACATGGGGGAACTCGATGCGAAAAAGTTGCTCGAGAAATATACGGATTATTCCATTGGAGATTTGCGGGAATTGGCACAGTTGGAACTGTCAAAAAATCGCAAGATGCGCTATGTCGCCTTTCAGGCTTCCCAGGCTCCGCATATCGATATCAGCAAGAAGGACATGTTTTCGGAAAGGTGGTATCCGACCTTGAACCACCACAAGGACAGCTGGGAAGTGCAAGTTGTCGCGTTTGCTGTTTTCTACGCCTTTATGAAAACAGAAAAACCGCTCAACCGGTCGATCACCGATGAGGAGATTATGGAAGTGCTGTCGCTTGAAGAGTTCACCGGCCTCATCCATCCTTCCATCTTGGAAGTCTTTTACAACAACACGAACAAGTTCGTGGAAATCATCGAGCAATCGTTTGCGAAGGAGGGAGGACAATGAAGGATCTGATACTGAAAATCAAGAACAGTGAATTTCTCTCTCCGGCCGAAGTTCTCCGGTTGAAAGTCTCTCTCGTCATGTTCTTTCTCCTTGTTTTCGGTGTATTGACCATCCCCGTGTCCTTTTTCGAGGATTTCGCCATCGGGATTCGCATTCTCGTACCCGCTCTCTTCTTCTTCCTGTTTTTGGTCACTTTCCTGTTCCTGTTTTTCGACAAGCCACGCCTGGCCATGCATTTCAGCATCTACACCTTCATAGGACTGACCGTCTATTATATTGATGGTGCGGGTCAATTCTACGGCTATTTCCTGCTCTTCATCACATTGACGATCATCATCTTCTACCAGGACATCTCCACCTACATCATCTATGGAGGAGCGCTCACCACTTACGGACTGTATTTCATCCAGTCCCGCACCGAAATGTATTTCGGCACGGATGCCGCATACCCCGAGTTGACACCCCTCATCTACCAATTCATTTTGGCCGGGTTCTTCCTGGTGTTTCTCCTTTACTTCATCCTTTCCGACAGCATCAACGAGAAACTGAATGAAGAATATTTGAAAAGCGAGAAGATGATCGAACGGTGCCGGTCTTTGGCCATAAAACAATCAGAGGACATCGAATACAGCCACAAGACACGCCCCTACTACATGGATGTCAAATTCGAGACGACCGTCAAGAACATCAGCACGTTCATAATTGAGAAACTCGAGCAGTATGACAGTGATCGGCCTCTAAAGGCCGAGTATGATTTGAACGAAGTCGTGGATTTCTATTTTTTCTTGCACAATCGTGATGTGAACAGAATCATCGATGCCGAAGAAGGTCCTTCTCCGGCCAAGATTTATGCGCGGCAGTTCTCCAAGTTTCTCCTCGACAAAAACGCTGAGATGAACACAGTCATATTCGATTTCCTCTCTTGTTTCGTCAAGCCTTCTAACAACGAATTCAAGAGATTTCGGAGGCACATAGACGAACTTTTCTCTTCAAAGACCAACCGGATTCTCGCTCTTTGTTTCCTTTACAAGTTTTTGCGTACCGAGGTCACACAACTCGACAAGTGGGGCAGGCTGGATGTGACGATGACACATGAAGAAGTGAAACAACTGTTCCAGTCGAAACAGTTCCGACAATTCATATCGTTCGAGGGGATGAATTTTTTCCTGCAGAACGAAAGGTTGTTCCGAAAGCATTTAGGGTAGATTTCCACATAGGATGTGGAAAAATAAGCGACATTCACCGTGATTTTTTGGTCTTTTATATGGTAGAATTAGCTTACATGATAGCGGGAGTGTCATGAGGGAGTGATAGAAGATTTTTTGGGGGGATGTACCATGGGTAAGATACTCGCCGTAAGCAACCAGAAAGGTGGCGTTGGCAAAACAACAACCAGCGTCAACCTGGCCAGTTCCTTATCATATCTCGGCAAGAAGGTGCTTTTGGTCGATACCGACCACCAAGCCAATGCGACCACTTACATGGGTATCAAACGTTCAGGCCTTTCCCATACGGTTGCGGACCTTTTCACCCAGACTGCACCGATCAAGTCCGTCATTCGTCCGGTTGACGGCCTTTCTATTGATATCATTCCGTCGCGCTTCGAACTTTTGAACATCGAGAGTCAGATGTTGAGTGAGACCGACAAGGAGGTTTTTCTTTCGCGTGCGCTCGAACACGTCAGAAACGATTATGATTATATATTGATCGATTGCCCGCCCTCTTTGGGGATCATCACGATGAACGCCCTTGTCGCGGCCGATAGTGTTCTCATTCCTGTGCAATGTGAATTTTTGGCCTTGGACGGTCTGACGCAGTTGTTGAACACCATCAGGATTATACAAAGAAGACAGCGAAGCAATAGAAAAAAATTGACGATAGAGGGGGTCCTGCTCACGATGTTGGACACCCGCAGCAATATTGGTTATGAGGTTATCAACGAAGTCAAGACCTATTTCAAAGAGAAGGTCTTCAAGACAATCATCCCCAGAAACGTCAAGGTTTCGGTGGCCCCGAGCCACGGCATTCCCGTAACGGAGTTCTCCCCCAAGTCCAAGGGGTCCATCAGTTATCGAAAATTGGCAAAAGAAGTGGTGTATAACAATGTCAGGTAGAGAAAAAAACAACAGAGAGAAACTCGGACGGAAAATTCTCGACCTCATTGAAGAAAACGAAGTCCAACTCTATGAGGATGAGAAGGTCATCGAGCTCAATATTGCCCAGATAAAGAGAAATCCCGAGCAACCGAGAGTTATGTTCGATAAAAAACGCTTGATGGATTTGGCCAAGTCCATCAAGCAGTTCGGTGTCATACATCCCGTTATCGTCAAACCTTTCGATGAAGAAGAGGGAACCTACATGTTGATATCGGGAGAAAGAAGGATACGGGCTTCACGAATGATCGGCAAGCGGACCGTTCCGGCGATTATACGGGACTATGATTCAGACTATTTGGCAGAAATCGCCATACTGGAAACTCTACAAAACAAGAATCTGACTGCCATCGAAGAAGCGGCCGCTTACCAACGGGCCATGAAAACACTAGAAATCACACAAGCGGAACTTGCGGAAAAAATCGGCAAGAGCCGTTCGTATGTGACCAACATACTCGGCTTGTTGAAGTTGCCCCCCAGTGTAATCAATGATGTGAATCGGGGCTTGATCAGCACGGGGCATGCCAAAGTTTTGAGCAAACTGGACGATGACGATTTGGCCATATATCTCTCAGGGAAGATCAAGGCCGAAAACCTGAATGTCCGCAATACGGAAGAGATGGCACGCATGATGCGGTTGGAAAAAAAAGACGAGAATTTCTTTAAACACTATCGTGCCCTATCGAAGAACAAGCCGTTTTTCGAGAAGAAGGTCAAGGAGATGCTCGGTCAGGAAGCACAAGTGTTTTATGCCGGAAATGAGATCAAGATCCGTTTCCGGACGCAAGAACATTTCGCTACTGCCTTGGAATGTTTCCGGAAAGAAATACCCGAAGAGCCGAAAGAAGAATGAACACACCCGATGAGAGGACAATCTCCAGCTGTTCGGAACGGTTGAGATTTGCTGTCACGCGAGCTGTAACAAGCCCGTCCGGTCGATAGGAGGACATCATGAAAGAAGTGGGATTGGATAGCGTTGTGAAAATGCGAAAAGCACATCCATGCGGTGAAAACAGATGGAGGATCATCCGGTACGGAGCCGATGTGAAACTGAAGTGTCTCGGATGCGGAAGAGTGGTCTTGTTAGAGCGTCCGAAATTCATGAAAAGTCTGAAGGAAGTGCTTGACAAGCAAGACGGATGAGTACTTTTCTTTTTGGAGGTTGGCCATATTATGTTGGAAGACATCATGAAAGAAATCATCAAATTCCGAGATGAGCGCGGTTGGAAGGAGACGGATACGGTAGAAAGCCTCGCCAAATCCATTTTCGTCGAGGCCGGGGAGTTGCTGGAAAACTTCCAATGGGGCGATATGAGTTATGATGAGAAGAATGTCAAGGATGAACTCGCCGACGTTATATTGTATTCCTTGGCCCTCGCCCATGACTTGGGGTTTGATGTACGGACCATCACCAAGGATAAACTGAAGAAAAACGCGCAAAAATACCCTTTGAAGTGACAATAGCCCCGATGAAGGGATGATACAGATTTCGTTAGGGCCGACTCGTTCAAGTTCTTTTTAAAGCATGGATGAGGGCCATCATGTTATGTATTTCCAGCTTTTTGTACAAGGATTCGGCAACGGTCATATTCGATGAAATGGAAGGACAGTGTTATTGAACTCGAGTATCGGATCAGGAAAACCCTACAAAATAGTCTTTTTGGCTTGTTGGATTTCTTCTGCCCGTTTTGTTGACATTAGATATCAAAAGTAGTACAATATTACTCGCATTTGTGTTGAAATGGTGTTTAGGGCCTGTAGCTCAGCCGGTTAGAGCGCACGCCTGATAAGCGTGAGGTCGATGGTTCAAGTCCATTCAGGCCCACCATTTCGGGGCCTTAGCTCAGCTGGGAGAGCGCCTGCTTTGCACGCAGGAGGTCAGCGGTTCGATCCCGCTAGGCTCCACCAAACGTGGAGGATTAGCTCAGTTGGGAGAGCACCTGCCTTACAAGCAGGGGGTCATCGGTTCGAGCCCGGTTCCGCCCACCACGATTTTATCGAACTTTTCCAGGGCAAGAGGTAACATAATACTCCTTCAAAGAGGCTGTTTGACAGTACTTTGACATCAGTTCCTTAAAAATGATGCTACCTGGAAAAGAAAAAACCGGGGCTGCTATCCCCGGTCAAGAGTTTAAATGTTTTTAAATTATCATGGTAGGCA
>PWYL01000037.1 GCA_003568315.1 Mollicutes bacterium
CGCCTACAACGCCCGGAAGAAGGAACACCCAGAAGACCCGCGCGAAGGCCTGCTCGCGACCCTCGGGAGCGAGGATCAAAGCGAGAAGAGGACCTACCTCGCGAAGCTCTTGCGGATCCTCACTGAAGAGGAAAAGGAGATCGTCGTCCGCCACGCCGTCCTCGGTGAAAAGCACAAGAGCATCGCCGAAACGCTCGACCGTCCCTTGGGGACCGTGCTCTGGAAATATCGCAACGCCTTGAAGAAACTCAAGCGCGAAGGAGGTGACGACGATGCGGGATAAACGAATCGAACGAAGGCTCCGTTCCGCCGCGAAGAAGGACACGCCGGACCTCAAAGACGAGATCAAAGCTTCGAGTACCTATCAGGACCACATGGAGGAGGCGCATCAAAAACGCATCCCCAAAAGGGCCCCCTCTTTCGGATTGCGTTATGTCTATGCGGCCACCGTCGTGGTGCTTCTGCTCGTCGTCGCGTTCCTTCTTCCCTTCGGTGAAGACATCGAGACGAGCGTCTATCTCGACATCAACCCCGGCATCCGCCTCGACCTCGACGGAGACGATGTCGTCAAAGGCTTGGCCCCCACCAACGACGACGGCGAACAGTTTCTGCAAACCATCGCCGACACCCGGGGTTTCACACTCGATGACGCCATCGACCAGATCGTCGACGAGGCCATCGGGCAGGGGTTCCTCTCCGATGAGACCCCCTTCATCGTCTACGATGTCGTCGGCGAAGACGAAAGCCACCGGGGACGCGTTCTCGGAAAGCTCGAAGAGCGCCTGCCCGAAGCCGCGCAGGGACGGGTCGAAGGCTTCGCCATCATGCGCGGCGTCGCCGGGGACGAAACCCCCGAAGAGGCGGCGCGGGCCCGCGACCACGGCATGAGCGTGATGCGTCTCCGGCTCGTCGAACACATTTTCGCCGAAACCGACGATTTCGATTTCGATGACCTGCAGGACCTCCCCGTGCAGGACCTCCGCGAAATCATGGAAGACAAGGGAATCCCGGAACCGCATCCCGGACCGCCCGATGGCGTTCCGGGTCCGCCGGATGGTGCCGGTCCCCCTTGGTGAAAGAGCCCGCGAGGGCTTTTTCTTTTGCGAAGGTAAATTATCATAACAAGTGCAACACTTAGGAATAAAAAGGTTCATGGGTTCCTGTATAATGATAGTAGTCCAACCACATTACAGGGAGGAACCCATGAACTACCATCATCTTACCATAGAAGAGCGTGCCTGTATATATCAGTTCCAACAGGCGGGCATGAGCCGAAGAAGCATAGCCAAGGCCCTGGGGCGCAACCCTTCCACCATCTCCCGGGAGTTGAACCGGAACCATTGTCAAAAGACCAACATGTATCAGCCCGTCCAAGCACAGAAGCGATATGATACCCTACGCTCCCAATGTCATCGGCTACTCACTGTGCCGGCCGAAAGCAAACGGTTGATCGAGGAAGGCATCGCCAAGCACTGGTCTCCCGAACAGATTGTTAATCGTCTGCGTTTGGAGGGGAAGGGTGGGAGTGTTCCCGCATTTTCGACCATCTATCGTTGGATCCACAAAGGTCTCATCATCCGGGGTGACATGGGGCGACTACGAAGGAAAGGCAAATTCAAGCGACCACAAGAGACCCGGGGACGTTTCAACATCGGCAAACCGATCCGCCAACGTCCCAAAAGCGTTTATAAGCGTGAGGATGGAGGTCATTGGGAAGCGGACACCGTCGAATCGGGACGGAACGGTCATCGCCGCAAGAGTCACCATGTCCTCGTGACGCTCGCGGAAAGGAAGTCAAGGACATACTTGGTCAAGAAACTCCCCAACAAGTCCGCCGAACAGGTGACGAATGCCATCATCAAGCAACTCGCAAACTATGAGGTCAAGACGATCACCTGTGACCGGGGGAAGGAATTCGCCGGTTACAAGGCCATCGAAAAGGCCTTGAAATGCGACATGTATTTCGCCGATCCCTACTGCGCTTGGCAAAAAGGGACCAACGAGAACAGCAATGGTTTACTAAGAGAATTCTACCCAAAGGGAATGGACTTAGCGAAAGTGTGTGACCAAGAACTGGAACAAATCGTACAGTCAATCAATAATCGACCAAGAAAGTGCTTGGGCTACCGGACCCCTAATGAGGCAATCCATGAACTCCCACTTGGGTGTTGCACTTGATTTGACAAATTACCTTGGATAAAAAAAACGGCGTTGACGCCGCGCGGATGTGGGCAAGGTTTGCAAAAAGGGCGATGATCGGAACAGAAGAAAAAGATGGTGCCGCTTGCTGGACTCGAACCAGCAACCTCTTCCTTACCATGGAATTGCTCTACCGATTGGAGCTAAAGCGGCACAACGCATCGTTCCGTAGGATATTCTACCATGAATGCGGCGGCTTGAAAAGCCCTAAAATCTCACAAGTCGACGAAAACCTTGCCGTCTTGGATTTTCACGGCATATGTCTTGGCGGCTTGGGTTTTGACGGAAAAGAAGGCGATTTTCGGCTTTTGGACAATTTCCCCGGTCTTGATGTCGATTTGGGCACCGTGGTGCGGACATTTGACGATACCGTCCTTGAAGCCGCCTTTGTAGAGCGAGGCTTTGCGGTGGGGGCAGCGGTCGGAAAGCGCATAGACCTTCTCTTCGTGATGGATGAGGAGCACCGGTGTGTCCCCGCGCGTCTTTTTCATCTTCTTGCGCCGTTTCAGCGTGGCGAGATCGCACATCTCTCGATAGGCCACAGTCATCCCTCCTTGATTTCTATCATCCCTATCATCATTATACCATTCTTTGCGCGTCTGGGGAATCTTCCTTTCTTGAAAAAAGCTTGCCAGCTGGTATAATGGTACTACCGAAGACAACAACAGAAAGGAGACCGCCATGTTCACATTGGACATAGAAGGCAAGAGAAAGACATTCCAAAACAAGGTGAGACTGCTCGATCTGCTGGATGACCGGAAGAAACGCCACTATATCGCCCTCGTCAACAACCGCCTCAGGGAACTCCACTATGAGGTGGATTACGACGCCGAGGTGGAATTCCTCGATTCGCACCATCCCGAGGCCGTGCACGCCTATGAGGCGAGTCTCCGCTTCTTGGTGGCGATGGCCTTCAAGAACATCTATCCGGACTACGACTTCAAGTTCAACTACAGCATCTCCCGTTCCGTGTTCTGCCATATCCTCAATCTCGAGGAAGGCGCGAACATCAGCGAGATCATCAAAAAGATCGAAAGCGAGATGGAACGTCTCGTCGCGGCGGACCTCTCCATCGTCCGCCACGAGATGGAAAAGGAAGAAGCGAAAGAATTCTACCAAAAACACGGCTACAATGACAAACTCGAGGTCATCCGCTACCGCCCCGAGGATATCGTCCACTTCTACGAGTGCGACGGATATCTGAACTACATGTACAGCCTCATGGTCCCTTCGACCGGCTATCTCAAGGAATTCTCCATGCGGGCCTATCCGCCGGGGTTCCTCGTCCAATACCCCCGCGCCGAGGCGGGCGCGAAGATTCCCACCTTCGAGGACGCACCAATCTATGGGAGGACTTTGCGGCAGGCCAACCGCTGGGTGGAACGGATCGACGCCCACACCATCGCCCGCATCAACAAGCACGCCGGAAGCCGCCGGGTGGCCGATTTCGTGCAGATGAACGAATCCCGCCACAACCAGATGCTCGCCGAGATCGGCCAAACCATCGAGGAAGCCGCGGGTGAGATAAGGCTCATCGCCATCGCCGGCCCCTCTTCTTCCGGCAAGACCACCTTCAGCCATCGTCTCCGGGTCGAACTCATGACCCGCGGTCTGAAACCGGTGATGATTTCCTTGGACGACTACTATCTCGACCGCGACCAGATCGAGCCCGACGAGAACGGACAGATCGACCTCGAGCACATCAACACGCTCGATATCGACCTCTTCAACCGGAACATGCTCGATCTCATCCAGGGACGGGAAGTGGACATCCCCCATTTCGATTTCATGATCAAAAGACGCACCGGCTACAAGAAACTGAAGATCCGCGCGGACAACCCGATCATCATCGAGGGGATCCACGCTCTGAACGAGACCCTCACCGAACTCATTCCCCATCACCAGAAATACAAGATCTTCATCAGCCCGCAACTGCAGATAAACATCGACCACCACAACCCGATAAGCATCACGAACCTCCGGCTCTTGCGGAGGATCGTCCGCGACCGGAAATTCCGCAACGCACCGGCAAGCAAGACCATCCGCATGTGGCCGTCCGTCCGCAAGGGCGAGTTCCGCTGGATCTATCCCCACCAGGAAGGTTCCGACTACATCTTCAACAGCTCCTTGGCCTATGAACTCTGTGTGATGAAAAAACACGCCCTGGACACCCTCATGGAGATTCCCCGCGATAGCGAGCACTTCATCACCGCCAACCGTCTCATCAAGTTCTTGAAATATTTCAAGGATATCGACGACGAACTGGTCCCCAACAACTCTCTCTTGAAAGAGTTCCTCGGGGGAAGCTGTTTTGATTAATTGGCACCTTCGTTGATGCATGTCCATATCGTGAAAAGCAGACATTCCCGGGAATGTCTGCTTGTTTTTTTCCATACCCACGAGAGGGCTTCACTTGAACTCGGTATCGATGTCGTCCTCTTCTTCTTGTTCGGTGTAAGCTTCCTTGTGCATCGTCTCATGCGTCTCCTCCCCGTCCCGGAAGGGTCCGCTGAAACCTGCAAGATCGCTTATGAATTCCCCGACGGCATTGTAAAAATATCTTCCGCCGCGACGGTATCGGCCGCGTTTCGATGGGAAGAATATGATGTTCACAATCGGTATGAGAAAGAGGATGAGCCATCCCGGATGCCAGAAGCCTTCAATCGCGATGCCCAAGACCACATAAAGAACGGTCATAAGAAAGGTGACGACGGTACGCGCATCGATATGAGGGCTCAAGACGATGTTTGACAAGGGAATCAAGAGGAAGACGACCCAGCCCGGATGCGGACGGCTGAAACCGAGCCAAATCCAAAGGAATAGTGTTAACGAGATGAGCGGCATGAGCTGGTTCAGTCTCATCAAGGGATTGCGAAAAAGGATCAGGGTGGATAGGGGGATGAGCAGGAAGAAGGAGACACCGAGTCCCCAACGGTCCCAGACGAATCCGCTCGTGAGGAAAAGGGCGAGGCTGATAAGTGGCATGGCGGCAACGATGCGTTCTTTCATGTCGTTTTCTCCTTTCTTTTTTCGATGATGATGGGATAGGGAGCGTCTTTCCGGTTCAAAGGTTGGTATCTGACAACATCGGCAAGGCTTTTATCCAAGTCCTTCACGAAGGCTGTGAGCGCTTCTTCTTCATTCTTGCCTTCTTGATGTCCCGGATAGACCATGATGACGATGATGCCGCCCGGCAGGAGGATCTCGAGCATGTTCTCCACGGCTTCGACGGTCGCAGAGGCTTTGGTAGTGAGAAACTTGTCGCCTCCGGGTAGATAGCCGAGGGTGAACACGGCAGCTTTGATGTCTTCATGGATATGGAGGGGGATGTTCACATGGGAATCGTGGATGAGCGTCACGTTTGTGACGCTCTCTTTTTCCAGAAGGGCTCTCGTTCTTTCGAGCGCCTCTTTTTGGATGTCGAAAGCGAAGACATGCTCGCTTATCCGAGCGAGAAAGAGCGTGTCCTTCCCGTTGCCGGCGGTCGCATCGACGGTGCGGTCCGTCTTTTCCACATACTGTGCAAGCAAATCGTGGGTGAAACTGAGCGATCTTTTCAGCAACCCGTCCTCCTCCTTCGTCCTTCCTTGTCATTCCCATTATAACAAAAACGCCAAAAAATGTGAGTGAAACCGAAATTCCCCTTCTATCTTGTGCGAAACAGCATTCCAAGGTATAATGTACTGTCAGGACAAGAAAGAGGTGAGAACCATCACAGAAAAGAAGGATGCGACGGACATCATGCGGCTCGCAATCAAGAGGGCGCGAGAAACCATGAACGAGGACCTGGGCGGACCTTTCGGCGCCGCTGTCGTCGATGAAGAAGGCGAAATCCTCGCCGTGGCTTCGAACACCGTCCTCGGCGACAACGACCCCACGGCCCACGCGGAGATCAACGCCATAAGAGAAGCGGCCCGCAAGAAGGGGTCATATGACCTTTCCGGCTGCACATTGTACACGACGGCCCATCCCTGCCCGATGTGTCTCGGCGCCATCATCTGGGCGAACATCAAGCGTATCCTCTACGGCTGCCGGCCCGAGGATGCCGACGGCATCGGTTTCCGCGACGATTTCATCTATGATTTCATCAAAGGGGATATGGCAGACAAAGAGATTCTCGAAATCGCCGAAGACGAACGGGATGAATGCTTGAAACTCTTCGCGGAATACAAAAAGATGAACAAAGTGATCTATTGAGCGAATTCCGACGCAAAAGAGGCCTCCGCGTGAGCGGGGCCTCTTTTTGCGTGCAGTGTCATTTGTCGCCCATGGTCATGGCCATGACGGCTTTGGCCGTGTGCAGACGGTTCTCGGCCTCCTGATAGACGATGGAGTGTTCGCCGTCGATGACGCTGTCCTCGACCTCGTTGCCGCGGTCGGCGGGAAGGGCGTGCATGTAGTTGACATCCGCCTTGGCGAGCGCCATCTTCTCTTCGGTGCACTTCCAGTGGCGGTTCGCTTCGAGGATCTCGTCGATGACCTCGTCGCTCTCGTTCGACGCCCAGCTCCCCCAGTTCTTGGGGATGACGATGTCGGCGTCACGATAGGCTTCGTCCTGGTCATGGGTGACAATGAATGTGCCGCCGTTCTCTTGGGCGTTCTCCTTCGCCTTCTCGATGACCCAATCGGGCAGCTCATAGCCTTTGGGATGGGCGAGGACGACATCCATGCCGTAGCGCGGAAAAAGCAATGATTGCGTCAGGGGAACACTTATGGGCTTCTTGTGGCTGGTGGCATAGGCCCAGATGATGCCGACCTTGAGACGCTTGGTCTCTTTCTTCACTTCCTTGATGGTCATGAGGTCGGCGAGCCCCTGCATGGGATGATACAGGTCGCATTGGAGGTTCATGACGGGAACGGTAGCGTGAAGGGCCATCTCGCGGAGGAACTTGTTGCCGATCTTCCAAAAGCAGTTCCTGCAGGCGATGGCGTGGCCGTAGCTCGAGAGGATGATGGCCGTGTCTGTGCCGGTCTCGCCGTGGGCGATCTGCATGGTCGAGGTGTCGAGGAAGTTGGCATGACCGCCGAGTTGGGCGATGCCCGCCTCCATGGAATTCCGCGTGCGGGTGGATTGTTCGAAGAACATGAGGAAGGACGTCTTGTTCTTGAGATAGTCGGTCACCTCGTTAGCGAGGAATTTCCGTTTGAGTTCCGCGGAGACGTCGAGAAGCTTGTCGATCTCTGCTTTCTTCCAGTCTTCGAGGGTGATGAAATGTTTGCCTTTGAATAGCGGTTTCATGTTTATCTCTCCTAGTCTGTTCATTTTTTCAGTTCGAGATATTTATGGGGGATGATCGCATACACGGCGGCGGCTCGCACGAGATGTTTTTTTTCGGTCTTTTCGTTGGGGGCGTGGGCCTCGTTCTCATGACCGGGACCGAACCCGATGCAGGGGATGTTGTAACGGCCCATGATGGATACACCGTTTGTCGAGAAGGTCCACTTGTCGACGAGGGGCTCTTTGTCGAAAAGGTCACGGTAGGCGCCGACGGCCGCCCGGGTGGCGATGTGGTCCTCGGGAAGGACCCAGGAAGGGAAATAGGCTTCGGTGGGATATTCCAACCCGGTGTAGGAAGGGCGGTCATAGGTGTACATCTCGACTTTCGCCGCCGCGTTCTTCACGGAAGGAAGCTCCCTTATCTCTTCCAAGGCGCCTTCATGCGTCTCGCCGTGGGTGAGCCGTCTGTCGATGGAGATCGAGCAGCCGTCCGCCACCGCGCAACGGGAGGGTGACGAAGAGAAAATCTCGCTCACCGTGAGGGTGCCCTTGCCGAGGAAGGCATCATAGTGGAGTTTCTCGTTCAAATCCTCGAGTTCGGTCAAAATCGGCGCCATCTTGAAAATGGCGTTCTCACCGCGTTCTGGGGCGCTGCCGTGGCATGAGACACCGCGGGTCGAGACCTTGATCTCCATGCGGCCGCGATGCCCCCTGTAGATGTTCAGACTCGTCGGTTCGGTGATGACGACGAAGTCGGGGCGTATTCCCATCTCTTCGATGATGTATTGCCAGCACAAGCCGTCGCAATCCTCCTCTTGCACGGTACCTGTCACAAGCAGGGTGTAATCGCCTTCGAGACCGAGGTCCTTGATGATCCTTCCGGCATAGACCATGGAAGCCATGCCACCTTCTTGATCGCTCGTGCCGCGGCCGCCGATGTGTGTCTCGTCTTCGAAACCCTCATAGGGGTCGAAATCCCAATTGTCCTTTTCACCGACACCCACGGTGTCGATATGGGCGTCCATGGCGATCAAGTGTTTTCCCGTGCCGATCCGGCCGTGGATGTTTCCCATGGGGTCAATCTCGACCTTGTCGAAGCCGACCTTCTCCATCTCGGTCTTGATCCTCTCGATGACTTCCTTCTCCTCTGCGCTTTCGGAGGGGATCCGCACCATGTCACGCAGAAACGCGGTCATGTCATGTTCGTATTCTTTCGCTTTCGCGAGGATTTTCTCCATTATCGCTTTCATCTTTTCTCCTCCTTTTCTTTGGTTCTTTTCTTGGCGATTTCCTCGTTGTAATAAAACACCTTCTCGTATTCGGCATCCCAAAAATCCATAGATTTCATCTTCTCAAGATAGGCCTTGTCGTAGCCGAACTTGAGCCAATCCTTCTCCTTTTGCGCGAAAAGGCGCTTTTTCATCTCCCAAGGGCGATAATCAACGATGTGGGCGGTATCGGCCCGTAAGAAGATGTCGCAAAACCAACGCTCGAGGACGAAGTCCTCGGTCTCGAGATAGCGTTTCTCGAGCTCCTCCAACACACTGTCGTAGCGGTCGAATCCGTCCGTCGCGACGGTGACGACGTTGTCTTCGGGCCCGAGGCGGAGGTATTTCGCCATCTTGATGGCGCCGATGATGTTGCAGATGCCGCTGACGCCGAAGAGTCCTTTGAGTGCTTTCGCCTCTGCGCTCGTGAGTCCCATCGCTTCGAGGATTTTCCTCCCGTCTTGGATGATCTTCAGTCCTCGCACGGCATCCTCGTCCTCGATGAGGGCGATGAAATCGGTGGTCAAGACATTGTGGATGAGAGTGCACATCTTGTCGCCGATGCCTTCGATGCGGTGCTGGCCGCGGCCGCCGTCCATGAGCGTCGAACACTCATAAGGCTCCAGGGCGGTTGTTTTCGCTTCGGGGAAGGACTCTTTGATCCTGTCGCCCGCCGCGAGCGTGCCCGCGCTTCCCGGTGCCGCCGCAAAACAGGCGATCCTTCCGTTGCCGATGCCTTCCACGGCTTCGATGGCGGCCCCGCCCGTCACGTGACGATGGAAACGGTAGTTGGGCATGAGCTCGAATTGCGCGAGGGCGACGTTCTTTTCCTCTCGGGCCATCTCGTGAGTCTTTTCGAGGGTGAGGATGACATCGCTCTCCGTGCCCGGTGTGAGTTCGAGGTTCGCACCATAACCCTTGATGCGCTCATAGCGTTCTTTGCTCATGTTGTCGGGCATGATGACGGTGGAGTCGTATTTCATGAGATTGCAGATGTAGGCCACACCGATGCCGAAATTCCCGGTCGAAGGCCCGAGGATGTTGTGTTTGCCGGGGACGATGTCCCCATCCACCGCACCCTCGATGAGTGTGGCATAGGCGGGGCCGACCTTGTGCGAGCCGCTCGGGAAATCCTTCCCGATGAGCACCACGATGTTCGCTTCCACCCCGGTCAGCGCTTGCGGGAGGACGATTTTTCGCACTTGGTCATGTTCGTCCTTCCAGGTGATGTTGAAGAGGTTCATGGGGTCGAGTTCGTTCTTTTTCGCTTGCAGGGCCCATTTGCGGATGGCGGGATCGATTGTTTCGGGATGAAGCATCTCGTCATATGTGGGCCCGAAAGGGATCTTCTTCATTTTGTTCCTCCTTTGTGATGGTCTTTGTCGAAGTATTCTATGAGCTCCTCCAGGCCGCCTTGGAAATTTTTGATACGCCCGAGGCTCGCTTTCATGCTCAATGTGTCTTTGAGACCGTTTCCGGTCGAGACGAGGACGACATGTTCGTCCTTGCCGATGATGCCTTCCCGTAGAGCTTTCTCGAGTCCGGCCAAGGAAGCGGCGGCGGCCGGCTCGGCGAAGACGCCTTCCTCTTTGCCCAAGGTCCGTACGGCTTCGAGGATGGCTTCGTCGGTCACCGTGACCCATTCGCCGGATGTCTCTTTGACAGCTCGCAGGGCTTTCACGGGATTTCGCGGGATGCCCACGGCGATGCTGTCGGCGATGGTGTCCCCGTTTGTCTCGCGGAGTCCGCGTCCTTCTTTTGCCGCTTCAAAGAATGGGGCGCAACCAACGCTTTGCACACCGAGAAGGCGCGGGGTCTTCTTGGTGAGACCGAGGGCTTCGAGTTCCTTGAAGCCTTTATGGACACCGGCGATCGTGCAGCCGTCGCCCACACTCACGACGACCCAGTCGGGAGGGTGGAAATCGAGTTGTTCAACGATCTCGAAGGCGACGGTCTTCTTGCCCTCGACCATGTGGGCGTTGATGGCGGCGTTGCGGTTGTACCAGCCGAAATGGCCGATCGCCGCTTTGGAGAGATTGTAGGCGGCTTTGTAGTCGCCTTCGACCCTCACCACCCTTGCGCCGAAGGCGATGAGTTGGCTCAATTTTCCCTTGGGCGCGCGGGAAGGCACGAAGATGACCGTCTTCACCCCGAGTCTCGCGGCATTCCCGGCCAAAGAAGAGGCGGCGTTTCCCGTCGAGCTGCAGGCGATGGTCGTGTTGCCCACCTCCAAGGCTTTCAACACGGCCACGGCCGAGGCGCGGTCTTTCAAGGAGCCCGTCGGATTCATGCCTTCGTCCTTTATATGAAACCTTTTCAGACCCATTGTGTCTTTCAGTCTCTTCGATGCGTAAAGCGGTGTCCAGCCCACACGGAGGGTGTCTTTCATGTGCGTCTCTTTCACGGGAAGGAGCGGGGCGTAGCGCCACATGGAAAAATCGCCCCGGGCGGCGAAGGTGTCGCGGGAGAGGTCAAGTTTCAACTTGTCGAGATCATACAAGACGTCGAGGATGCCCGTCTCGCCGCAGGATGGGCAGGTGTAGAAATCCACGGGGGCTTCATATGATTTTTGACAGAGTGTGCACTTGTAGTGGGTCACATAGTCCATGTCAATCCTCTTCTCCTTTTGTGAAAGTGATATCCACGTGTTGGAACTTCTCCACATCGAAAAGGCCGAGGTCGGTGAGTTTCAATTCGGGAATGACCGGCAGCGAAAGGAAAGAAAGCGGCACGAAAGGATCGGCGATCTTTCCGGAGAGTCCCATGGCGCGGATTTTCGTTTTCATCCTTTCGAGGGTCTTTGCGACCTTTGCGGGATCCTCGGCCGTCATGATGCCCGCAATCTCCAAGGGAAGGGAGTCTTCGACTTTGCCCTCTTTCACGAGGACGATGCCGCCTTGGATCCGTCTCATCTCTTTTGCGGCCAATCGCATGGCCTCGTCGTCATCACCGATGACGACGAGATTGTGGGAATCGTGGGCGATGGTCATGGCGAGGGCGCCGTGACGCATCCCATAGCCCCTGATTAAGCCGAGACCGATGTTTCCCGTGTTCTTGTGGCGTTCGATGACGGCCGCTTTCAAGAGTTCCACTCCATCCTCGTCCCGGTAACGTCCGTCTTTTTCGGTCACTTCCGCGATGATGTGCCGGGTGGTGATGTTTCCGGGGACGAGACCGATGATGCGGGCTTTGCCTTTGAAAGGGGGCAAGGTGAAATCGAGACGGTCCACATCGACTTTCACTGTGTCTGTCACCTGTTTCGAGCGGGTGATTTTCGCTTTTTGCCCGGGTTTTTGGTCCAAAGCGACGAGTTCTCCGTCCTTGTAGACCTCTTCGGGCTCGATCCGTTCGAGGCTCTTGAAGACGATGAAGTCGGCCTTCCTTCCCGGCGCGATCGCACCCCTGTCATGCAGCCGGTAGCACTCGGCCGCGTTCAAGGTGGCCATGGTGAGCGCCGTCTCGGCGGAGAATCCCGCCTCGATGGCGATGTTCACGTTTTTGTTGATGTGGCCTTCGGCGCGGATGTCCTCGGGATGTTTGTCGTCGGTGCAAAAGAGCACTCTTGACACGTTCGCTTTCGTCACGGCGGGAAGGAGGTCCTTGACATTTTTCGTGGCCGAGCCTTCCCTGAGATGCACATACATGCCCTTGCCGACACGCTCTTCAAGCTCTTCGGGAGTGCTGCATTCATGGTCGGTCATGACACCGCCGAGGATGTAGGCGTTCAGATCCTTACCCTTGAGGCCCGGGGCGTGGCCGTCGATGATCTTTCCCTTGGCCAAGGCGATCTTTTTCATGATGTCGGCATCCGCCGCCAAGACGTCGGGATAGTTCATGACCTCGCCGAGGCCGAAGACGCCTTCTTCTTCGAGGAGGCTTTCGACGTCCTCGGCGGTGATGGACGCGCCCGCGGTCTCGAAACGGGTCGCGGGAACGCTCGAGGGGATCATCATGAAGATATCGAGCGGGGTCGAGGAGGCACTCTCCAACATGAAGCGGATGCCTTCCTTGCCCAAGACGTTCGCGATCTCGTGGGGGTCGGCGATGACGGTCGTCGTCCCCTTGGGGAGGATGATGTTTCCGAACTGGGCGGGGGTCACCATCGAGGACTCGATGTGCACATGACCGTCGATCAGCCCCGGTGCCAGATAACGGCCGCCGAGGTCGATCTCCTTTTTCCCCCGATACTCTCCCACACCCAGGATCACGCCGTTCTCGACGGCGATGGAGGTCGTGTGGAAGGTCTTGTTGAAGACGTCGAGGACTCTCGCGTTCTTGAAGACCTTCTCGGTGGGTGTCTCGCCTCTCGCGATGCTTGCCGTTCTTTTGTCCATCGTGCTGTCCCCCTCTTGGTCAAAGGCTTGTGATGAATTGGCGGATCATGTTCAAGGCGACCTCTTTCCGGTAGGCCGCATTCGAGCGTTGGTCGCTTATGGGGCGGACCAAGGGCGCATACGCCGCGACGATCTCTTCTGCGGAGTCTTTCATCTCGGTCTTCGTCTTCCCTTTGACACCTCTTTCGACATCCTCGTCCCGGAGGGTCTTCGGGGCCACGGCGCCGAGACTCAACCGGAAGTCGGCAACGTTTTCATCCGAAAACTTCACGGCACCACCGAAGGCGACCTTGCTGATGGCATCCGCCTTCCTGCCGCCGACCTTCCAAAAGACGGTCTTGTCGAAAGAAGCCTCGGGCAGACGGATTTCCTTGATGATCTCTCTCTTGCCGATGACGGTCTTTCCGGGACCGGTGACGACCTCTTTGTAGGGAATCGTCCTTGTGGAATCCTTGCTTTCGAGCACACATTGCGCATCGAGAAGACGCAACACGACAAGCGAGTCTCCCGCGGGTGAGGCGTTGCCGATGTTTCCCGCGAGGGTGCCCATCTTGCGGATGGCGGGACTCGCGAGAATCCGGAGGCAATCCCTGAGCACCGTCGGGACCCTCTCGTCATGGAGGAGGTCTTCATAGGAGGTGAGCGCGCCGATGGCGAGATGGCCTTTTTCTTCACTCACATAGCGCAATTCGTCGAGATTGTGGATGTAGAGCACATCAGAGGCAAAGGGGACGGGGGTCTCGGAGAGTCTCCGGTTTCGCACCATGAGGTCGGTACCGCCGGCGAGGATGCGGTATGTCCCTTCGGAGAGTTTCTCCAAAGCGTCTTGGTAGTCCTTGGCGATGTGGTGGGTCACCATAGTCCTTCCCCCCTTTTCGTCGCCCGTTTCACGGCGGCGACGATCATGTTGTAGCCGGTGCAGCGGCAGAGATTGCCCGAAAGCCCGATGCGGATCTCTTCGTCCGTCGGGCGGGGATTGTGTCTGAGGAGGCTTTCGGCGGCGATCACCATGCCGGGTGTGCAAATGCCGCATTGCACGGCGCCTTCATGGACGAAGGCCTCTTGGATGGTCCGGAAACGCTCGGTCTGCTTGAAGCCTTCGATCGTCACGACATCTCTGCCGGAAACACTTCCCAAAGGGAGGAGGCAGGAATTCACGATGTGACCGTCAAGCAGAATCGCGCAAGCGCCGCATTCGCCTTCGCCGCATCCTTCCTTTTGTCCCGTGAGGTTCTTCTTGACACGCAACACATCGAGAAAGCGCATGTTCAAGGGCGCATCCACGGTCGTTCTTTCACCGTTCAGCGTGAAGGTGACTTCAGCCATTGCGGATCAGCTCCATAATGTATTCGGGTGTGGCGGGGATTTTCTTGATCTGTCGGCCGATGGCGTCTTCGATGGCGAGTGCCACGGCGGGCGCGGCACCGACGAGGGTCAGTTCGCCGACACCTTTCGCGCCATAGGGGCCCAAGGGGTAGGGGTTGTCCATGACGAGGCTTTTCATCTTCGGCACATCGACGGCGGTGGGGATGATGTAGTCGGTGAGGTTCTTCTGCATGATTCTGCCGTTGTTGTGGCCCATGACTTCCTGATAGCCATATGCGAGCCCTTGCACCTGTCCGCCCTCGATCTGGCCCAAGACGATGCGCTCATCGATCGCTTTGCCAAGGTCATAGACGCTCCAGACGTTCTTGATGGTGGGCTCATAGGTGGCTTTCGAGATTTCGACCTCGACGACATTCACACCCCACGAATAGGCGGGATAGGCGTCGCCTTGCATCTTCTCCTCGTCCCATTCGATGTATTCGGGTTGTTTGTATTGTTCGACGACAACTTGCTCGGACGATTCTTCCCATTCTTCACCGAGTCGTTTCGCCGCCCGGGCCAGGAGTCCGCCGACGACCATCATCGTGCGGGAGGCGACCGTCGGGCCCGAATCCGGCACATAGCGGGTGTCGGGGTAGTTGAAGACGACCTTTTCGAGGGGGATGTCCAAGACCTTCGCGACGAGTTTTCGGAATGTCGTTTTCGGGCCCTGTCCCATGTCGACCGCGGCGACGAGGATGTGGACATTGTCCTCTTCGTCCTTGCGCAGTTTCACCTGGGCCTTGATGATGTCGCTCTCGCCGCTTCCGGTGAAGCCGCAACCGTGGAAGAAGAAACTCATACCGATGCCCTTCCATTCGTCGCTTTCGGCAAACGCCTTCTTCTTCTCGTGATAATCGGACATCTCGACGGCTTTCTCTATCATCTCCGGAAGGATGATCGGATCGCGGTAAAGGCCGGCAGTCGCCGTACGATCCCCTTGTTTGACGAGATGTCTTCTACGGAAATCGTAGGTGTCGAGACCGAGGTCTTGGGCGATGTGATGGATGAACATCTCGATGGAGAAGATCATCTGCGGGGCGCCGAAACCGCGGAAAGCCCCGTTCGGCACCGTGTTCGTCCGGAAAACGTCCCCTTTCACGGCGACATTCTCGATTGTGTAGGCGTTCGTCACCGCGAGCATGCCGCGGGAGAGGACCACGCCCGAAAGGCCGATGTAGGCGCCGCCGTCAAGGGCCACGTGGCTTCTCATACCCGTGATGCGGCCCGTCTTGTCGATAGCGGCTTCCATCTTGACTTTCGCGGGATGCCTTTTTGTCGTGACCTCCATGTCCTCTTCTCTGTCATAGACGAGCTTGATGGGTCTATCCGTCTTTTGCAAGGCGACGGCGAGCTGGCAGGCCGTGAGGGAGGGAAATTCCTCCTTGCCGCCGAAGGCGCCGCCCACGGGAGCCTGGATCACCCGGACTTCGTTCTCGCCGGCGGCGAGTGTCTCCATGACGGCGTTCTTGACATAATAGGGACACTGGATGGAACCGACAAGCGTCGTCGTGTCCCCTTCTTTGTAGCCGACGAAGGCCTGGGGCTCGATGTAGGCTTGTTCTTGGTATCCGGTCTCATAGACTTTTTCGATTGTCTTTTCCGCTTCCCGGAAAGCGGTATCCGCATCATTCTTCGCGAAGGAAAAATCCACGACGCTTTCAGTGAAGTCGAAGACGGGCTTCTTCTCTTCATAATCGATCTCAATAGCCTCGAGAAGGTCCTGCACCTTCTCCTTGTCGGGGCCGACAAGGAGGAGGATCGGCTCGCCGATATGGTTCACTTCTTTTTCCGCGAACACCGGCCAGTCCTCATAGATCATCTTGACGATGTTCTTGCCGGGGATATCTTCACGGGTCACGGCGAAATAGCCTTCGGGAAGCTCGGGCAGACGGATATCCTTGATGAGGGCTTTGGGAACGCTTGCGCGGAACGTCCGCGCATGCAACATCCCCTCCAGTTGGATATCGGCGGTAAAGGGGGCGCTACCGTCGATCTTCTCGCGGCTGTCCACTTTGTCGATCGCTTTCGAGATGTCTTCTTTGATACGCATGGTCATCACCTGAGCCTCTCCATCTTGATGGCGTCCGTGGGGCACACGGAAACGCAGAGTCCGCAACTCGTGCAGGTTTTCGGATCGAATGTGATTCTCTCTTCGAACGTGATGGCGAAATAGGGACACACCTTCTTGCAGAGCATGCACTCGATGCATTTCTCCTCGATGAGTCCGGGCACGTCGTCTTCATAGCTCACGCTCTGTTCGAGGGTGGTCTTTTTCACATCTTCGATGCTTGCGAAACCGTACTTCTCGAGGGTCTTCGGCAAATCGTCGATGATTTTCTTGTACAAGCCCTTCCCCTTGAGAAGGGCGGCCGAAAGCATCTGCACGGCATCCGCGCCGGCGAGGAGGAATTCGATGACATCTTTCGCGGTGGCGATGCCGCCGACACCGATGACGGTGAGGTCGGGTGCGGCTTGTTTCAGTTTTCTGACGGTGGCGAGGGCGAGATTCTTGATGACGGGGCCGCTCGTCCAGACGAAGCCGTCTTCGCCGCCGTATTCAATGCGTCTTTTTTCGATGTTGATGTTCAAGGTCGGTCCGAGCGAGTTGATGGCGACGACGCCGTCGGCACCCGCTTTCTTGATGGTCTCGGCATAGCCTGCCACATCGGGGAGGTGGGGGCTTATCTTCATGTAGACGGGCTTTTTCGTGTGTGCGCGTATCGTCTTTACGGTCTCGCCGATGACGGAAAGATCCGTGCCGACGTAATGGGTGGAGACCTCGAAGGCGTCGGCGAACTTGTCCAGTTTCGGGATGAGTACTTCCATGTCCTCCTTGGTGTAGCCCACGCTCACGATCAAAGGCCGGTCGCTTTCTTTTTTGTAGGCGGGAAGGAATTCCTCGATCCATTTTTCACAAGGGTATTCGCTCCAGAGCTCGCTGTTTTGGACATAGTGTTTATCGCCATAGATGGCGGGTTTGGGGACTTTCGCCCCTTTTTGCGATATGGTCTTTGTGACCACGGCGCCCACGTCCGCCTCTTCACGCATGAAGCGGAGTTTCCCGGTGTCGCCGACAAGCGGTCCCGAAGCCGGCATCAGGGGATTTTTCAGTTCCAGACTATCGAATTTCACAGAGAGGTCCACATCATCCACCTCGCTCTTTTGTGTTTTCCCAGATTTTTTGGGCGCTTCGTTTCGCCCGGGCGTAGAGTTTCTTCGCTTCCGTGTGGATCTCGTGGTCTTTGACGATCCCTTTGCCGCCGACATAGACGTCTTGGGGACGGAAAGAAGAGAAGAGCCCGAAGAAGAGATGCCCGAGGGCGTTCTCTTCGTCCATGGGTGTGGGCGGGGTGTAGGGGATGACGAGGAGGTCGGCCTTGTGGCCTTCCTCGATCCGGCCGAGTTTCACACCGAGTCGGCGGCTCGCATAATCGTAAGCCGTCTTGATGATCGCCCAGACATCGTCGAGGCCGAAGGCGTTGAAGTCTTCGTGTTTGACGTGGGTGGCATACATGAGAGTCTGCAGTTCGTTGGTGATACTCATCGAGAGGCCGTCGTTGCCGATGATGACAGGAATCCCTTTTCTCTTGAATAGCTTGTAGTCGGGGATGCCGACGGCGTTGTTCATGTTGGAAGAAGGGTTCAAGGCGACTAAGCAGTTGTTTCTCTTGATGATGTCGGCCTCTTTTTCATTGATATGGAGGGCGTGGACGAGGATGCTCCCCTCGTTCAAGAGCCCGTGGCGTTCGAGTCTTTCGAGGACCCTTTCGCCGTATTTTTCTTCACAGTCCTCTTGGTCGAGGGCGCTTTCGGCCGCGTGGATATGGATGGGGGCGTCACCGAGTGCCGCTTTCACCTTTTTCAAGGTCTTTTCGGAAAGGGAGAGTGAAGCGTGGAGCCCGAAATGGGCGGCGAAGGAACCGTTCTTCTCTTCGGCGAGGAAATCCTTGTTCTCGCGGATGGCCTTTTCGACATCGAAGCGGTCGCTCGTCTCGAAACAGAACATGCCCCGGAGGCCGATATCATCGCAAACGGCCTTTTTCAGACGTTTCAAAGACCCTTCGATTTCTCCGCTCGCATGGTGGTCGATGATTGTCGTGATGCCGTTTTTCACATGGTCGGAGGCGCTTACGATGCCGGAGAGATGGATCGCCTCTTCTTCGAGCGCGGCATCGAGCCGCCACCATTGTTGTTCGAGGATGTCTGTGAAATTCTCGATCGCGGTCTCGTTCGGCCAGCCGCGGGCGAAAGCCGAATAGATGTGCGTGTGTCCGCAAACGAGTCCCGGGATGATGATTGACCCGCTTTTGTCTTCGATCTCGTAGCCCTTGTCGAAGAAATCCTCCATCTTTCCGACTTCTTGGATCTCTTCGTCGAAGACGACATAGCCTTTCTCGATGAAACGGACGAAATCATAGATTGTGACATTCGTCAGTGCTTTCGCCATAAAGGTGCCTCCCTTTCGAGATATTCTCCTTGCGTCTCTTTCGCTTTTCCGTCACGAACGACAAAGCGGCCTTTCGAAATGGTGGTGCGAAGTCGCCCCTTGCGCGGGTGGCCTTCATAGACCGTGTGGTCGCTTCCGCCGTGGAAGGTATCGATCTTCCCTTTTTCGAGCTTGTAGACGAAGAGGTCGGCATCGCTCCCTTCGCGGATCGCGCCTTTTTTGGGGAAAAGTCCGTGGATCTTCGCCGGTCTCACGCTCATCCGCTCGATCGCCTCCATGCCGAAATAGTGATACATCACATCGAAGGCGTGCTCGACGCCGCCGATGCCGAGCGGCATGGCCGAAAGTCTTTCGGCTCTCATCTTCTCTTCCCGCAAAAAAGGGCAATGGTCGGTGCCGATCGTATCGACATGAGAGAAGCGGGCATGCAGGAGCTCTTGTTCTTTGTTTGTCCGCAAGGGGGGGGCGAAGGTGAAGAGCTTTCCTTCCCCGCCCTTGAGCTTATCTTCATCGAAGGCGAAATACTGCGGGCAGCTCTCGATGAAGAAGTGTTTCCCGAGAAGGGTGGGGTGTAGTTCCTTGAGTCGCTCCAAGGTCTTGCCGCTCGAAAGATGTACCATGTAGAGGTAACCTCCCGTCTCTTCGACGAGACGGGCGAGTTTCAAGGCTTCTTCCGTCTCGCTTCTTGCGGGGCGGCTTGTCGGCAAATCCTCATGGGTGAAGGCCTCATCCAGACGGATGAGTCTGTCCGCCTCGATGTGGGCGAGCGGGAGGAAACTTCTGTCCTTCGAAAGCGAGAGCAGTCTCTTGATGGTCTTGTCTTTCGTGCGCCGATCGGTTTCGGAATAGGTCGTGAAGAGTTTCAAGGTGACGATGCCCTTTTTCCGGATCGCTTCGACGAAGGTCTCGGGATCTTCGCGCAGATCCTTGATCGTGGCGTGGAAGGCATAATCGACGAGACTTTCTTTCGCGAGATTCCGGCGTCTTGCGAATTCCTTCTCGAAATCGCAGGTGTTGTCGACGGGGTCCAAAAAATCGATGATGGTCGTCACGCCGCCAAAAGCGGCGGCGAGGGAGCCCGTGCGGAAATCGTCGGCCGATTTGTGGGAACCGACTTCGAGCGAGATGTGGACATGCGGGTCGACGAGACCGGGGATGACGAGGTCGCCTTCGGCGTCATAGACGCTCTCTGCATGAAGACGCTCGTTTGTGATATGGCGGATCCTCCCCTTGTCGATATAGAGGTCCGTCATCCGGAAGGCGCCGTCGATATAGGCTTTCGCGTTCTTGATCCTCAGATCCATCCCTTCACCCCCGGAGGATTTCGGCGTTTTCGAGTCCGTAGTGTCTTTCGACTTCCCGGACAAGGGAATCACGGACAGTGAGATAGATTTCCCGTCCGCTTGCGACCATTTCTTTGACCAGACCGTCGAAACCTCCGCCTTGGAGCTCCAAAAAGCCCACCTCGTCGAGATAGAGCGGCTCGACGCCTTCCTTGAGCAAAGAGCGCATCACTTCGTCTATCCGTTTGACGGCAAGGGCCGAAAAACGGTAGGGACCGATGGCGAAAGCGACGGCAAAATCGATATCGGCGTTTTCACCATGCGCTGAAAGCGGAAAGGTCTCGCCGGTGGAGAGTCTCTTCGCCAAGTATCCCTCGACCTTGCCGGCTTCCATCCTTTTTATGGCGACGAAGCCGTCGCCGCCTTTTTCGGCGTGGATTCCTTCCAACCTGGTGGTCTTGCCGGAATCAATCTTCCCAGTAACGATACGGACCATTTTCACTTTCCCTCATGTGGAGATGATTCTTCTTTCCGTGTGCTAAAGCGAGCATCTCGGCCGCGATGGAGACGGCGATCTCCTCGGGACTGTCGCCGCCGGTGTCGAGACCGACGGGCGCGTAGAAATTCGCCAGGTCGACGCCGCCGAACTTCTCTTTGATGCGGTCGAGATAGTCGCGCAGTTTCGCCGCCGAACAGAGCATGCCCATATAGGGGATGTCGAGGTCTTTCTCCAGGATCCTGTCGAGGACGTTGTAGTCGTATTTGTGGCTGGGTGTGCAGACGATGACAAAGGAGCCTTCCTTCAAACCCTCCTCGTCGATGAAACCGGCGAAAGGCTTGTCCACGAGCCTGTCGGCATAAGGGTAGTCGGCCAACACCTCTTTGCGGTCGTCGATCACCACAAGGTGGAAATCAAGCGTCTTGAGGATTCTTCCGAGCGCCTTCGCCACATGGCCCGCGCCGAAGATGTAGACATGGCGCTTTTTGCCCGTGAATTCATAGTAGAGTGTGACCATGCCGCCGCATTTCATGGGGAGGCTCGTGTAGTTCTTTTTGGTCATCTGCGGGCCGTCCTCGTTCAAGAGGTAGCAAACGAGCCTGTTCTCGCGGTCTTTCATGAGTTCCTTGGCGGTCTCGATCGCCTTGTGCTCCAAAGCGCCGCCGCCGACGGTGCCGTAAAGCTTTCCGTCTTCACCGACAAAGAGTTTCTTGCCGACTTCGACGGGTCCTTCGCCCTTTTTTTCGACAGCGGTTATGAGCACGCCGTCGAGGCCTTTTTTTTTGTATTCGAGGACTTTCTCATAGATTTCGTCCATCGTGTGACCTCATTCCCATCATGTGATGTTTTCCGTTCTTCTCCTTGAGGGCGGAAAGAATCTTCTCCGGTGTCACCGGGAGACTCTTGATTCTCACGCCTAAGGCGTTGTATACGGCGTTTGCGATGGCTGCGGGCGGGGTGTCGATGCCGATCTCCCCGACCGATTTGGCGCCATAGGGGCCGCTTTTTTCGTAGCTTTCGGCGAATTCCGTCGTGAGTTTTCGTATGTCTTTTCCCGTGGGGATCTTGTAGTTCAAGAAGTCGGCCGTGATGAGTTTGCCGTTGGCGGCGATTTTCACATCTTCCGTCATCGCCATGCCGAGGCCTTGGACGACGCCGCCCTCGATTTGTCCCTGGGCGAGCTTGGGATTGATGGTGACGCCGCAGTCGACAACGCTCACATAGTCGATGACCTCGTATTCGCCCGTCTCCTTGTCGATCTCGATCTCGACGAAGCCGGCCATGAAGGGCGGGGGCGACTTGGTGCCGTAGTAACTCTCGGTGACGGAGAGCTGTTTTTGGTCGTCGTTGTAAAAAAGCGTGTTGGAAAGGTCGGAGAGCGTCAGTTCCTCATCGTCCTTTTTGTTTTTGAAGGAGGTACCTTGGAACTCGATGTCCTCCGGTTCCACACCAAGCGAGCGGGCGGCCTCGGCGATGAGGCGTTCTTTCATGGTCTTCGCCGCTTTCCATACGGCGTTGCCGCTGACATAGGTCGTGCTCGAGGCATAGGCTCCCGCGTCAAAAGGCGTGAGGTCGGTGTCGGAAGAATAGACGACCATCTTTTCGACATCGACGCCGAGTTCTTCGGCGGCGATCTGGGCGAGGATCGTGTCACTGCCCTGGCCGATGTCGGTGGCACCGACAAGGAGGTTGTAGAAGCCGTCGTCGTTCAGCTTGATGGTGGCGGCTCCCATGTCGATGTAGGGGATGCCGCTCCCCTGCATGGCGATGGCCATGCCGACGCTCCGCAACTTGTTCTTGCCGATCTCTTGCCGGGGATATTTGTCTTTGTAGCCGATGAGTTCCATGCCGCGTTTGACGCAATAGTCGAGCTTGCAGCTTTCCATGTTCATGGCGGTGCCCGCGGTCCCTTCGCCCATGATCTCGAAGATGGGCGAGCTCTCGCCTTCGGCGATCATGTTCTTCTGTCTCAATGCCAAGGGGTCCATGCCGAGTTTTTCCGCGAGCATGTCGATGGCACTCTCGAGGGCATAATTCCCTTGGACGGCGCCATAGCCGCGGAAGGCTCCCGAGCTCATGCGGTTGGTGTAGACGATATCGCCGTGGAAACGGACGGCATCGACTTTGTTGTAGAGGGGGAGGACCTTGCTGCCTGTGACCATGAAGACGGTCAAAGCGTGTTCGCCGTAGGCGCCGGTGTCCGAGAGCCCATAACAATCGATCGCCGTGATGCGACCGTCCTTGGTGGCGCCGAGCCGCATGTCGATCCGCATGGGATGACGGCTGTAGGTCGCTTCAAAGACCTCTTTCCGGGTGTAGGTGAGTCGCGAGGGCTTCTTCGTTTTCATGGTGACCATCGCGGCGAGCATCTCGCCGTGGATGGCCTGTTTGCCGCCGAAACCGCCGCCTACGCGGGGTTTGATGACGCGAATCCTGTTCAAGGGGATCTCGAGTGCCTGTGAGAGGATGCGGCGGACGTGGAAAGGCGTCTGGGTCGATGAGTATATGACCAGCCGGTTCAGATAGTCGATCCGGGCGTTCACCGTATGCGGCTCTAACGCCGTGTGGGCTTGCGCCTGGGTGTAGAAGGAGCTTTCGATAGTGACTTCGCTTTCCGAAAGTCTCTTCTCGACATCGTCGACTTCCATGTGGTAGGCCGCGGCGACGTTCTTTTCGGGGTCGAAACCGATGGGGAACATCTCGTGGATGCTCTCTTCGGCATGGATGACGCTTTCGTTTCCTTTGGCCTTTTCGAAATCGAGCACGGGCTCTTTGACTTCGTAATCGACCTCGATCAGTTTCAGAGCCGCTTCCGCCGTCTTTTCGTCATGCGCGGCGACACAGGCGATCTCGTCCCCGACATAGCGGACATGGTCGTCTAAGGCGAACTTGTCGTGGGGGGAGGGCTCGGGATAGCCTTGACCCGCCCGGGTGAAGGGATTGCGGGGGAAATCCTCGTGGGTGAGGACGATTTCCACGCCGGGAAGGGCTTCGGCTTTGCTCTTGTCGATGCGTTTGATGCGCGCGAAAGCGTGCGGGCTCCTCAGCACCTTGATGACGAGCGCCGCTTTCGGGGCGAAATCGTCCGTGTAGGCGGCACGGCCCATCATGATGCCCTTTCCGTCTATGGAACGAACCTTCTGGTTCACAGTCTTCGTCTTTTTCATTTCGCATCACCCAGATATCGTTGGATCGCCTTGATTTGTGATTGATAGCCGCTGCAGCGGCAAAGATGTCCGACGAGATAGTGACGGAGGTTCTCTTCGGTGAAAGATTTTCGACTCAGCTTCAAAGCGTGTACGCTCAAAGCGATGCCGGGATTGCAAAAGCCGCATTGGTCGGCTCCTTCATCGCCGAAATGTTCGGCGAGGCGTTCCGCTTCTTCGGCGATCCCTTCGACGGTGGTGATCTCTTTTCCTTCCGCGCGGGCGGTGAGATAAGCGCAAGAAGGAACGGGCGAGCCGTCGACAAGGATCGTGCAGACCCCGCAGCTCGTGGTGTCGCAACCCTTGCGGACGCTCGTGTAATCGTAGCGTTTCAAGGTGTCGGCGAGCAGTTCGTCGGGAGTGATGTCGAAAATGCGTTTATGGCCGTTGACGACAGTTTCAATCTTCAAGGCCGTTCACCTCCATGAGGCCCCGTCGCGTGTAGACTTCGGCGAGGTGGGCGCGGTATTCTGCGGAAGCGCGGTGGTTCGAGGAGTATTTCAGTGTCTCTTTGGCGAGTCGCGCAGTCTCGGCGATGATCACTTCGTCGGGGGTGGGGGCTTTTTCGAGATATTCCATGGCCTCTTTCGCCAAAGAGGCGACAGAAGGCCGGCTACCGATGGCGATTCGTGTCCCCTTTTCCTTCTTCACGATGGCGACATTGAGAATCGGGAAGTCGTGCGCCGTCTTTTGCACTTTCTTGAAGAATCCTTTCGCAGCGCTCTTTTCGATGATGACAGCCTTCAGGATGTCGGTGACTTTCCCTTTCTCGTGCAAAAAATCAACAAGAGGGACAGTGCCGCGTTCATGAAAGTCGAGGCGGGCATCCAAAGCCAAAAGCGGCGTGATGCAGTCGGAAAAACCGTAACGGCCCATGACGCTCCCGCCGATGGTGGCGACATTCCTGAGCTGGACACCCATGATGAAAGAGACCGCCCGGGGGAAGATGCCCGAAGCGACATTCCGCAACGCATCACTCTCTTCGATTCGGGAAAGCGTCGTCATGGCGCCGATCCGGATAACGTCTTCGTCTTCTTCGATCGTGTCGAGGCCGAGGTCGCAAAGATCCACGGCGGTGTCAATCTCGCGACGGGAGAGTTTGAGCCAAAGCCCCCCGCCGACAATGGTGTTCGTCTTGTCCTTTTGCAAGATTTCGTAGGCGTCCTCGATTGATTCCGCCCGGTGATAGTTCGCGAATTTCACGAGCATTCTCCTCTCTTCTCGAAGCGTCGCAGTTTCTCATGATCGGCCAAAGTGTCGACATCGAAAAGGATCCCTTCATCGAAGGTCTCGATGTATTCCACCCGATAGCGGTCGCGGAAGGCTTTCAGATTCGCATCGTTCGGCATGCATAACAAGGAATCTTTGAGCAAGGCCCGGAAAAAGACGGGATGTCCCCTTTTCCCTTCGAAAAGGGGGACGCGAACAGGGCCTTTTCCGGCGAGAAGGGCTTCGTAGGTCTTCTTCCCGACGGCGGGGATGTCTCCGGGTAGTATGAAAAAATCCCCCGTGACGACATGGACGCCCGCTTTCACGGAGGTGAACATCCCTTCGTCATAGCGGTCGTTCTTGACGACTTCCACGAGGGGATCCTCCCCAAAAAGCGCCGCGATCTCGTCGTGATAGCGGCCGGTCACGACCACGATTCGTCTTACATGGGGACGCAGACCATCGACCGCGGCCGCGATGAGGGGTCTGCCCCGGAAGGGAAGCATCATCTTGTTGGTGCCCGCCCGCGAGGCATGGCCTCCGGCGAGAACGATTCCTTCTGTCATGCCACATTCCTTTCCCGTTCGACATCAGGCCGTCGAATCCGTTTTATCTAACATAATAGTATATCATATACCACCCGCAGTTTCCATACCTGCGGGACTTGGAAAAGGGGCTTACAAAAAACGTCCCGTGAGGATCAGGGACGTGAAAATGTTCAGGGAAGCTCTTGTTCTTCTTTGCCGCGCTTGATGAGGGCGCAAAAATCCCTTTTGTGTTTGTAGAGGATGGGGATGAGGACGATCGCATAGGCGATGACGAGGGCGACATGGACCTCCCGGATCAAGAGGACGAGCGGTAGCGCGACCATGCCGATGCCGCTTCCCGCGCTAGAATCGCGGATGACGAGGGAGACGAGACCGACAATGCCGTAGGCGAAAAGGATGGCCAAGGGCGAGACGACGAGGAGGGTCCCCACGAGCGCCGCGAAACCCTTGCCGCCGGAAAATTTGAGGAAGGGGCTGAAATTGTGGCCGGTGATGACGAAAACGACAGCGATGGCGGGAAGGTGTTCGTAAGCGCCGAATTCGCGGGCGAGCACGACACTGAGTGCCCCCTTGCCGACATCGATGGTGAGCGTCAAGAATCCCGCGAGGAAACTCACGTTCAAAAACGTGTTCATCGCCCCGACATTCCGGGTGCCGATCTTGCGGACATCGGTCTTTTTGAAGAGCTTGCCGAAAAGATACCCGGTCGGGAAGGAACCGAGGAGGAATGCCAAGACAAGCAGAAAGAAATCGTTCAACATGGCACACACACACCTTGGGGGTTTTATGGCCCGTTGCGAAAACAATCGGGCAGAATCGTTCGCTTTCTTTCCGGGAGGGGATTCAGGGTGTTCACGGCGGCGATTTTGTGAGATAATACCGGTAGAGTCCAAGGCCGGGGAGGAAGGGCATATGGTATTGAAGCATCTCGACGGCGACACCTTCAAGACGGCACTCGAAGAAACCGTGAATGAACTGGAGAAAAAACGGCAGAGTCTGAACCGGATCAACGTCTTTCCCGTCCCCGACGGCGATACCGGCAACAACATGTTAGCGACCCTCGAGAGCGCCGTTGAGTCTCTGCGGTCAGCCGAATCGGCAAGCCTCTCGGCGGTCGCTTCTTTGGCTTACCGTGGAGCCCAGGAAGGCTCCACCGGCAATTCGGGCGCGATTTTCGCACAATATCTGAAGGGGATCGCCCAATCATTCCATGAAGCCGAACGGGCCGATGCGGCGCTTTTGGAGAAAGCTTTGCGGCAAGGGGCCGAACGGGCCTACGAAGCCGTTGACAATCCGAAAGAGGGCACGATTCTCACCATCGCCCGGGAAGCGGCCGATGCCGCGAAGAAGGCTGCCGGCAAGAACGGTCTCGAGACGACGCTTCTTTCCACCTATCTGGAGGCGAAACGTTCCTTGGAAAGGACCGGAAGGGTGCTTCCCGAACTCCGGGAGCGGAAAGTGATCGATGCCGGAGGGTGGGGTCTTTTGATCTTCTTTTCGGCCCTGCTCAGGGCGCTCGGCATTCCCAAAGCCGGAAAAGAGTTCGATTTCTCGCCCAAGAGGGACTATTTCGAAAACGAAGACGATTTCCTCTTCGAGAACCCCTTCGACATGGAGTTCGCGCTGAAGACGGATGAGAGTGGCGCAAAAAAGATACGGGAACTCTTGCACGAAGCGGGGGACGAACTCATCATCCAACCGGACACGGACAAGACCCATGTCCACATCCACACGCACAATCCGCTCGATGTCGTCGAACGCTGTGCTCGCGTCACCCCCGCTTTCGACCTTGTCATCCGCAACATGAAAACCCAGCACGATGTCATAAGACAGCGCGCCAAACGCCCCGAAGAGAATCTGAAGGACTATCTCACCATGGTTTTCGGCGAAAGTCCCGGCTTCTTGGCGATGTTCGCCATGGCGGGCGCAGATACCGTCATAAGCGCGAACCTCGCGGCGAAGAAGCACCGTCTGATCGAAGAACACTGTGCGGGGGACGTGCTCGTCATCACCCCCGAGCGTATCGACATCGAATGCGGAGTAGAGCCCGTCGTCGTCGAGGGGGAATGCCGTTTGCTCGCCTCACTCGTCGCGGTCTATTCGACAAGCAGACCGGGTTCAGAGATCGTCAGGGACACTTCGCGCCATCCCCGGATCGCGAGCATCGAAAGCCGGGGAGAAAACTACATTGCCAATCCCGCGGACAAGAGCCTGCAGGAGGGTGACCTATTCGATATCCTCAAGCGGACCGTCAAGGAGCTCTCTCCCGAAAGCGGGGAGATGCTCACCGTGTATTACAACTCCTTGCCTTCGCGAAAGCGGCTCGAAAAAATGATTGGAAGAATCCGCGAATCCTTCCCCGTCCTCGAGAACGTGGACCTCTACTACGGAGGGCAGGATACACCCTTCATCGTCAGCATCGAGTGAGGCTCAATCCTTTTCGACGAGGTAGCCGACACCGAGGACGCCTTCTCCCGTATGGGCTCCCATGGCGGGCGTGAACGGCACATGGTCCTCGATGACGACATTTTCGATTTGCGAAAGCCCCTTCTTCAACCATGACAACCCTTCGTTATCGCGGGCGTCCGTGAGTACGCAAGAAACCCTCTTGGCGTCGCGGGCGTCCTTTTTTATGCGGGAGAGGAGCCTTTTCACCGCCTGGCGCCTTCCGCGGGCGAGGCCGAAGGGGCGGATCTCGGCGTTTTCAAGCGAGAAGAGCGGTTTCAAACGGAAGAGTCCCGTGGAGAAGGCGGCGAGTCGTCCCACCCGGCCGCTTCTCTCAATGTGGTCGAGGCTGTCGATCATGCCGATGAACGTCGTCTTTTCCCGCAAGGCGGCGAGCGCTTTTTCTATTGCCGGAAGAGTGAGGCCCTCTTTTGCCATCTTGTAGGCTTTCAGGACCAGGATGGCTCCCGCGGCTCCGGCGGTCGTCGTGTCGAAAATCCCGATGCGGGCCTTCTTTTCCCCGGAAAACGTCTCTTTCGCCTGCAAAGCGATGTTGAAGGTGTTGCTCAGCTGTCTTCCCACCGTCAGACAGATGCAACCCTCATGCGTAGAAAGGGCCTCTCGGAAGGCGTTTTGGAAGCGCCCCACGGATGGCGCGGACGTCGTCGGGAGCTCGGAAGAGTCCTTGAGACGGGCATAGAAGTCATCAGGGTCCAAACCGTGGAGGTCCTCGTAGACGGAAGGGCCGAAATGGATGTTCAAGGGGACGATGCGGACCAGAGCTTCTTCGGCCCTTTGCAAAGAGGGGGCGATGATACTGTCACAGATGACACGCAAAGACATGGGCGATCCTTCCTTCTCACTCGTCATGGAAGATGTAGCCGATGCCGATGACACCGGGACCGGCATGGCTTCCCATCGCCGAGGTGAAGGGGACGATGTCCGCTTCAATCCCGGGATGCTTCTCCTTGAGGGCGTCGATGAAGGGCTGGACGTTCTCGCGGGCGTTCGCGTGGGTCACGGCGAGACGGATGAAGGGTTTGTCCGCCGCATCCTTCTCGAATTCTTCGAGAATCATCCGCACGGCTTGTTTTTGTCCGCGGGCGCGACCGAAGAAATCGGGTTTGCTCTTTTGGAAGACGATCAAAGGCTTCACGCGGAAGAGGTTTCCGGCCACCGCGGCGACTTTGCCCACCTTGCCGCTCTTTTCGATGTATGTGAGCGTGTCGAACATGACGACGAGTTTGGTGTTGGAACGGAGTTCATCGATTTTTTGGGCGATTTCGGAGAGAATCCTACCTTCTTGCGCCATTTCCGCCGCATGCACGGTGAGGAGGCTCGCCGCGGCGCCGGCGACCATGGTGTCCACGACGCGGATGCGGGCGGCGTCTTCTTTCTTGAAGTCCGCTTGAGCCTTCTTCGCCGTCTGATGGGTGAGGCTCAGTTTCCCCGTCATCGTGAGACAGATGCAGTCGTCGCCTTGGTCGAGAATCTCTTTGAATACCTTTTTGAAACGTTCGGGAGAAGGCGCGGACGTTGTCGGGAGTTCCTTGACAATCTTCAGCCGCTCATAGAAATCTTTGGGCGATATCCCGAGAAGGTCCTTGTATACCTCCTTGCCGAAATGGATGTTGATGGGAACGATTGTGATGCCGAGTTTTTCGGCTTTTTCCAGCGATGGGGCACAGACACTGTCGCAAACGATGCGGACTGCCATGGCGATTCCTCCATATAATGGTCCCTATTTTCCATCTATCAGACCGAAATGTTCTAGCGCCTGCGCGATTCCGTCGGCTTCGGGGGATGATGTGACGTAATCGCAAACGCTTTTGACCTCTTTTGGCGCATGTGACATGGCGACAGCTATGGTCGCCCTTTCCAACATGGGGATGTCGTTCGGGCTGTCGCCGAAGGCGTAGGTGTCCTCTTTGCCAAGCGTTAGCCTTTCCAGCACGAAATCCATTCCCGTTCCCTTGTTGTGGCCTTTCGGGAGGATCTCCCCGATGGAGCGCTCTTTGTTCAAGATGACGTCGAAACGGCCGGCGAAGGTTGCCGCCACCTTTTCGAGCGTCTTTGGACTTTCGGCGTAGAAAGTGAGCTTGTTCACCGTCGGGGGTTCTTTTTTGAAGCTCTTGACGATGCCCCGGCCCCGGTCGAGATAGCGGATGAGTTCTCCCATGAGACCTTTCGCGTCGACGTCGGCCACATAGATGTGCGTGGGCCCTTCCAACCAGACGGCGGCTTTCTCCCTTTCGAAGATCGGCAACATCGCCCGCAATTCCTCATGAGGGATGGTCTCTTCGAGAATCGTCTTGCCGAAAGCCTCGATCGAGGTCCCGCCGGCGGCGATCGCCCCGTCGAAGCCGATGTTTCTGACATCCTCGCGGATGGCCGCGCGCGAGAGTCCCGTCGCGAGAAATGCCAGATGTCCCTTCTCGCGAAGCTTTTGGACGGCGCCTGCCACGGACGGGGGGAGATTCTGCTCCTTGTCCGTAAGCGTGCCTTCGATATCGAAAAACACCACACTCATGGTTTCCCCTCCCTTGTGGAATGATATACACATAGCCGGCCCTTTTGGGCCGGCTATGAGAACGGCCGCTCGCGGCGGTCGTGCGTTTGTCAATGGCGGAGGGGAGGGGATTCGAACCCCCGCGTCGCGTCTAACGACCTACTAGCTTTCCAAGCCAGCCCCTTCAGCCTCTTGGGTACCCCTCCGTCGGGTATGGGCCTCATCCCTTGACTATCATACCATCCAACCCTTCATTCTGGCAAGCGCTTCCGGCAAGAAAGCGATAATATCCGTCGCGACCATCCCCTCTTCCCCGAAAGCTTCCTCCGCCATGATACCCGCTAGCGCATGGGCATAGACTCCGTGGGCGGCGGCCAGGGACGGTTCATCGCTTTGTCCGAGAAAGCGGGCGATGACGCCGGAGAGCACATCGCCGGTACCGGCCGTCGCCATGCCGGGTGTTCCGAGTGCGGAAAGGTATTGGACACTGTCAGTCGCGATGAGGGTGACGGGGCCCTTCAGGACGACAGTCGCACCGAAACGATTGACAAGACTCGTCGTGTGATAGAAGGGGTCACGGTTGACGGCCATAGACGTAGTCTCATGCAAAGCGGCGAGTTCGCCGGCATGGGGAGTGAGCACAACTTTCTCCAAAGAAGGCGTTTTTTCGAGAATTCCTTGCAAAATGTGCAGTCCGTCGGCGTCGATCACCGTGGGGATGTTCTTTTCGAGAAGTTTCCCGAGAATTTCCGTATCGACGGGGTTGTCTCGGCCGAGTCCCATACCGAAAGCGGCGGCTGTCGCTTTTTGCAGGAAAGGGGTGATATCGGAGACTTCCGCGTAGGCGTTTCGCATGATTTCGGGCGGACACGGAGTGCGGCCCGAATCCGCCTGGGCCGGCGAGAGGATCCGCGCAAGCCCCGCGCCGCTCCGGAGGGCCGCTTCGGCGGAAAGGACCGCGGCGCCTTCCATGGAGCGGTTACCGCCGATGACGAGGATGTTTCCGTAATCGTACTTGTGGGTGTTCTTCTTCCGTGGCGGAAGGATTCCCGCGAAGGAGCCGTCTTCGATGAGATAGCGTTCGGTGAGCGAAGAAGCCATGAGAATGCCGGCATCGGCCACATGGATAACACCGTGATGATCCAGGGCGTCGGCGAGGAGATTCCCCGTCTTCAACGCTTGCACGACAATCGTGTGGTCGGCTTTGACGGCCTTGCCTTCCGCGATCCCATTATAGGCGTTCAATCCCGAAGGGACATCGAGGGAGACGACCATCGCCGAAGTCTCATTCAGACAATCGATGACTTGAGCGGCGACGCCTTTGACGGCACCTTCCAGACCGATGCCGAAAAGCGCATCGACGGCGAGTTCACAATCCGCGAGTCGCTTTTCCAAAAGGCCGATGTCCGCAAGGGAACGGATGATGTGCAAGGCGCCGACTTCTTGTCTCAGCGTATCGAGCAGCTCGCGTGCGGGATCACGCAATTGTTCTTCGTCGCCCACGAGAAAGAGGACGACCGCGATTCCCTCGGCCATGAGGTGACGGGCCAGGCCGAAACCGTCACCGCCGTTGTTGCCGGGGCCGGAAACGACCACGGCGCGTTCTATGTCTTCGAGGATGCCTTCATCCTCCATGACGCCATAGATCGCCCGGGCGGCATCCTCCATGAGGTCGAACTCGCGGATCCCTTTCTTCGCGAGGGTCGCCTTGTCCGAACGTCGCATCTCCTCGGGGGTGAGCACGCGCTTTTTCATGCGAATCCCTCCCTTTGTCATTTGGTGCCGAAAAGTCTGTCCCCGGCATCACCGAGGCCCGGGACGATGTAATTCTTCTCGTTCAGCCCTTTATCGAGAGCCGCAAGATAGACCTTGACGTCGGGACAGTGTTTCTCCACATAATCGAGGCCCTCCGGACAGCCGACGATGCTCACGAAGCGGATGTCTTCGGCTCCGCAGTCTTTCAGGATGTCCACGGCGGCTTTCACCGTGCCGCCCGTGGCGAGCATCGGGTCGAGCACGAGCACGACGGCGTCTTTGAGACCTTTTGGTAGTTTGGCATAATATTGTCGGGGCGTTGCTGTCTCTTCATCCCGGTAAAGGCCGATGTGGCCGATCTTGGCGTGGGGGATGAGCATCTGGACGGTCTCGATCATGCCGAGCCCCGCCCGGAGGATGGGCACGAGCACGACCTCCTGGTCGAGCATGTCCGCTTCCGTCTCACACAAAGGGGTCTGGATGCGCACCTTCTTCATGCGGAGGTCTTTCGTCGCTTCATAGCACATGAGTCCCGAGAGTTCGCTCATGATCGAGCGGAACTGGGTCGTCTTCGTGTTCTTGTCGCGCAGCAATGCGACCTTGTTCTTGATGAGGGGGTGGTCGTAGAGAACGGTTTGCATGTTGGCCTCCTTCTTGGTCAATCCTATTATAACACCGTCGTTTCTTTTCATAAACTGCGATTTGCGCTGGAAAAAAGGAGGCGGACAACGCGATGCGCGTCGTCGGCCTCCAATCGGTCAGTTCCGTTTGATGTAATGGGTGTGGAGAAGTTTGTGGGAACGATGGCCAAGGGGTTTTTCGAGGTACTCTTTATAGAGTTGGTCGATGGCGGGGTTTTCGTGGGATTTACGGAATTCCATCTCGCTGTCGACTTGGTAGGTCGAACGGATGCGTTCCTCGCGAGTGGCGTTCGTGGTTCCATAGGGCTGACCACCGCCGCCGATGCAGCCGCCGGGGCAGGCCATGACTTCGATGAAGGCGTATTCCGATTTGCCTTTTCTCACGTCTTCGGCGACCTTGCGCGCTTGCGAGAGCGTGTGGGCGACAGCGACCTTGACCTTGTTGCCGCCGAGTTCGATTTCGGCTTCTTTGATGCCGTTCATGCCACGGACGGTCTCGAAGTCGAGTTTCTCGAGCGGCTTCTCGTTGACGACTTCGCTCACGGTCCGGAGAGCGGCTTCCATGACCCCGCCGGTCGCGCCGAAGATGGCGGCGGCGCCGGTGGTGATGCCGAAGGGGTTGTCGAAGGGAGTCTTATCGAGTCTGTCGAATTCGATGCCCATCTGGCGGATCATCCGGCCGAGTTCGCGGGTTGTCAAGACGACGTCGACATCGGGGTCGTCACCGATCACGGACATCTCTTCCCGGGCCGCTTCGAATTTCTTGGCGGTACAGGGCATCATGCTCACGACGAAGAGGTCTTCGGGGTTGATGCCCTCTTTTTCGGCGTAATAGGTCTTCGCGAGCGCCCCGAACATCTGTTGGGGGGATTTGCAGGTGGAGAGATTGTCGATGAGGTCGGGGTAGTTCTGTTCGACATAGCTGATCCAACCGGGACAACAAGAAGTCATCATCGGCAGGGCATTGCCTTCTTTGACGCGCTCGATGAGTTCGTGGCCTTCCTCGATGATGGTGAGGTCGGCGGTGAAGTCGGTGTCGAAGACGCGGTCGAAGCCGAGTTTCTTCAAGGCGGCGACCATCTGCTCGGTGACGATGCTTCCCGGCTCTTGTCCCATCTCTTCGCCCAAAGACACGCGGACAGCGGGAGCCACCTGGACGATGACATGCTTCTTCTCGTCGTGGAGGACCTCCCAGACTTTGTCCGTCTCGTCCTTTTCCGTGATCGCCGCGACGGGGCAGACGGAAGAGCACTGTCCGCAGAACGTGCAGTCCTCAAAGGAGAGATAGCGGCCATAGGTCGGCTCGACGGAGGTTTCGTGGCTTCTGTTCATGTAATCGATAACGTTGATCCCTTGGACTTCCTTGCAGACTTCGATGCAGCGGCCGCATTTCACACAGCGGTTCGGATTGCGTACGACCGAGGGGTTGTGGTCGTCGATCTCTTTTTTCTCCCAGACGCTGCCGAAACGGTTCTCTTGGATGCCGAGGTTGCTCGCGAGACGTTGGAGTTCACATTGCAGGTTCTTCTCACACATCGTGCAGTTCGTGTCATGGTTGGCGAGCATGAGCTCGGTGACGACGCGGCGGCTTTCCAGCACGCGGGGCGCGTTCGTCTTCACTTCCATACCGTCACGGACTGTTGTCGAGCAGGCGGTGACGAGATTGCCCCAGTTGTCCTCGACGACACAGACGCGGCACTCGGAATGGATGTGCAAATCCGGGTAGTGACAAAGCGTGGGAATGTCGATATTGTTTTCCCGGGCGACTTCGAGAATCGTCTTTCCTTCTTCGGCTTGGACGGTTTGGTTGTTGATTTTCAATTCTACCATCAGGCATTCTCCTTTGTCTCGGTTTGCGCGAGGCGGTCACGGATTTGGTCTCCGAAACCATCGAGCGCGGTGGCGAGGGGGATCGGGGCGCTTTGACCGAGTCCGCAGAGGGAGACGTTGATCATCACATCGGCCAGATTCTCCATGACTCGCAGATCATCCGCGGTGGCGCTTCCCGCTTGAACTTTCCTAAGGAGGCGCACGAGGTGGAGGTTCCCTTCACGGCACGGTGTGCATTTACCGCAGGATTCGTGTTCGAAGAATTCCGCGTGGCGCAAGAGGATATCGACGACGTCGGTGCGTTCGTCCATCACGATGATGGCGCCGGCGCCGATGTCGTGGTCGAAATCGATGGGAACGTCGATTTTTTCGGGGGGGAGGATCGGACCGCTCGCACCCGAGAGTTGGACCATCTTGAGCTTTCGGCCATCGGCGACGCCCCTGCCGAGTTTCGCGATGGCGTCTTTCACGGAGACACCGAAGGGGACTTCGAACACGCCACGGTTGGCGATGTTGCCCGAGAGGCTGATGAGTTTGGTGCCCTTCGAGGATTCGGTGCCGATCTTCGCATAGGCTTTTCCGCCCATCTCGAGAATGTGGGGGATGTTGGCGAAGGTCTCGACATTGTTGAGCATCGTGGGTTTCATGAAGACGCCCGCGGTTGTCGGGAAGGGGGGCTTCGGCCGCGAGCGGCCGCTCTTGCCTTCTATGGATTCGATCAAGGCGAACTCCTCGCCGCACACATAGGCGCCCGCGCCGCTTCTTATCTCGATATCGAAATCGAAGCCGGCTCCGAGGATGTTTTTGCCGAGATAGCCTTTTTCACGGGCTTGGGCGAGGGCCTCTCTCACGACGGCGATGGAATGGTCGTATTCACCGCGGATATAGATGTAGCCCTTTTTTGCCTTGGTGGTGTAGGCGCTGATGATCATGCCCTCGATCATCTGGTGGGGGTCATTTTCCATGAGGTGGCGGTCCTTGAAATTCCCGGGCTCGCCTTCGTCGGCATTGCAGACGATGTAGCGGGTCTTCTCCTTTTCGCCGACGAGAGCCTTGAGCTTGATGAAGGTCGGGAACGCCGCGCCGCCGCGCCCGCGGAGTTTCGCGGTCTCGATTTCATCGATGATGGTGTCGCTTTCCATCTTCACAGCGGCTTCAAGAGCTTCATAGCCGCCATTCTTGATGTAGTCATCGATCGAGAGGGGGTCGATCTTTCCGAAACGGGCTGTCAAGATTCGCTTTTCCATGGTCATTTCGCCTCCCGATATCCGGATATGATTTCCTTGACCTTTTGCGAATCGAGGTTCTCATACGTCTTCTTGCCGATGCGGACACTCGGAGAGCCGTCGCAATTGCCGAGACAGCTCGTCTCTTCGAGGGTGAAGAGTCCGTCCGCGGTCGTTTCGCCGATGTCACAGCCGAGGGCTTCCTTGACCGCCTCGAGGATGTTCTCGGAGCCGTTCAAGTAGCAAGGGACGTCTCGGCACACTTGCACAACGTGCTTGCCGCGGGGCCGCAAAGAAAGCAGCGTGTAGAAACTGGCCACGCTCGAGACACGGGTCGGGCTGATGCCGTAGTACTCGGCGATGTCCGCGATCTCCTCCTCGCTGATGCAAGGCTCGTCTTTGGCATCTTGCAAAGAGAGCAGCGTTTCAATGAGATAGTCTTCACTCTTCGGGTTTTGTTTCAGGATGTTTTGCAGAACACTCATGTGATTCCTCCTTCGAAAGTCTCTATGTCACAACAATACAAAAAAAGAACGGACGCTGACATATTCTTGGTGTAAGACTCGTTTGGTGCCATTGTCCGTTATCATTATAGAATTGTAATACAACCTTGTCAACTGTCTATCACGAAGGAAGCGAAAATAGATTAGAATCATTCTAATTTTCACGCTCCCGTTTCCGAACTTCCTCCTTGTAGAAGCTTTGGAGCTTTTCCGCGAGACGTTCGAGACTGCCACCGCGGTTCTCGATGACCCAATCGACATGGTGCAGTCGGTGGATATCGAAACGTTCCTCGTCTGCTTCGAGACGTTTCTCGATATCCTCGAGCGAATCGCCGCGGGCGATCATCCGTTGCGCCCGGATCGATTTCGGGGTCTCGAGGAGGACGATGACCATGCGGTTCTCGAGTTTTTCATACAGCGCGTTCGCGCCTTTGGGCTCGACGATGACCACCCGGTCGCGGCGGACATCGTTGAAGGAAGTGCCGTAAAGGTTGCCGTTGTATTCGGCCGTCTCGACGAATTCGTTCCGGGCGCGCTTTTCCAAGAAGGCGCGCAGGGAGAGAAAATGGTAGTCGATGCCGTCTTGTTCGTTCTTTCTCGGTTCCCTTGTCGTGTAGGTGACAAGCTTTTGGAACCCGTAATCGTGGATGAGGATCTTGGCGATCTCGGTCTTGCCGCTCGCGCTAGCGCCGATCAAAGTCAACATGTGAGTGCACCTCGCTGGGAAATCTTTCGTATCTCAATCGTCATGGACGGGAAGTTTCAAAAAGATGAGGCGATCGGTTTCGTCTATCGTCATTTCTTCGGCGTGAAGGTCGCCGAGGAAGATGTCGAGAACATCTTCGCGGATTCTGCCGATGCAGACGGCGGTTCTCTCTTGACTCTCATAGAGGGATACGATGAAGGATTTCACATTGGCGAAGGTCAAGGGGAAATCCGCCTTGATGATGCGGGAGGCCTCGGCGATGACGATAGCCTCGTCGTCTTTGTTTGATTCATGCGGCTCGACGGAAAGGAGGTCCTCATAGAATTTTTCGGTCTTCGGAAAAAGGGCGAGTTTGGACAAAAGCAGGCTCACGATACGGTTGCTGATGATGGTGTTCTCGATGTTGAAATTCTTGATGAGGGAATCGTTCTTCGGATCGAGCAATTCGACGATGATGCGGACGTTCTCTCTTTTCAGACGGCTCTCGATCCGTAGGAGGTTGTCGGTGACATTGGCATCGAGCGCGTCCTCTTCCGCGGTATCGTCACTCAAGAGGAGGAGGGTCGCTTCCTTTTCACTTTCGTTCAACTCGTCGATGAGGGCGTCGAGTTCTTTCTCTTGTACGAGGCTCGCTTGGAATTCGCTGCCGTGAAGTCTCTCGAATGCGCGGAAGGATTCTTCGATGAAGGAACGCTTGTTGTTGTCGCCGATGATGAAGACTTCACGGAAGACGCGTTCATCGAAGGGTTCGACCGCGAGAGCGGTGCTCTCGATTGCGGCATCATCCTTGCGGATGTCTTTGGCGGCGTTATCGCTCGAAAGAACATAGAGGCCGTCTTCCAAAAGCTCGATGGGAATCGCATGGGTGTGTCTTTGCAGACACTCCGCAAAGGAGACACCCGCAAGATGATAGATTTCTGCGCCCTCGAAGGAGAAAAGCGAGAGATAGACATCCTCGATGTCTTCTTCCACCACGGTCTGCGCCATGATCTGTCCCAACCGCCTGTCGAAACAGACCGGGATAAGACGATGGTCCTTGAGACGCTCCACCTTCCGGTTGATGGTGAGAATCTTCTCTTTGGTCTCGTTGCGGCGCACTTCCGTGATGATGGGAACATCAGGGCCGATGTCGAGATGTGAAAGCGTCAAGATGATCTTGATGACGTTCAGATCGCTTTTTCCGAGTCCTTCGGCGCTTGTCATGGACCGGACACGGGCGGGGCTCATGATGATGACGGCGTCGGCGGATTCGAGGCTGCTGTCCTCGAGTTCGCTCTTCGCCAAGGGATCGCCCCGTTTGACGAGGATGGCGAGGTTTTGGAAAGTCGCCTTCTTCTTTTTCCGCAAAGCGTTCCGGATGGCTCTTTCGGCATGTTGTTTTTCCATGTCGGCGAGCACAAGCACAGTGACACGGCGGCTTTGCACATGGACCAAATCCGCCACGAGTTCGGGCACCTTCGCGTTCCAGTTCAAAATGACGATGTGGCGGTTGAGATAGACCTTGCCCGAGGCCGTCTTCTTCTTGTCGAAATAGTCGCGGATGGCATTCGTCGTCAAAGCGATGATCGTCCCCGTGAAAAGGACGAGTCCGACAATGAGTACGAGGACGGCCAAAAAGAGTGTCTGGGCGCTTTCGATCTCGAGGATGGCGTTCGGGGTGAGCATCCAGGTGACGCTACCGTGAGCGAAGGCGTCGATGAAATTGTTGTAGTTCTCATCAATCGCCATGGCGACGAAAGCGGCGATGACGAGGATGACGAGGTTCATCGCGAGCATCGCGAGAATCACGAAAAGGCGGGGATGTTTGTGTGTTTTCACACTCATGGCGCTCCGGGCGTTCGCGAGCGCTCTCTTGATCCGTTTCATGGAGGCCTCCTCAATCCGGACATGGGAACTGTCTCCATTATAGTGGGCGCGGACCGTTCGCACAAGGCGGATTTTCCGCTTTCCCCGAAGAAACGAAACCGGGGGATGAGTGCTTGCGCCCGGTTTTCGGACACAACATTTGGTCTCGCAGTAATAATTGCTTATAATGGGATTGTAAGACATATCCGGAAGGGTGATGGACTTGAAGGATTACCGTCGCTACGAAATCGAGCTGGAAAACAAAGAGACCTTGGCCTACAAAAAGCTGGAAGGTGGAGAGAAGACGCTTGTGCTTCTGCACGGGAATCTCTCCTCCTCGATCTGGTGGGACCTCTTCTTGGAAGAGTTCGAGGAAAAGATGACCATCTATGCCGTGGACCTCCGGGGATTCGGCGATTCGAGCTATTTCGAGAGCATCGATTCCATCAAGGACTTTTCCGAGGACCTCCGTCTTTTCCGGAAAGCCCTCGGCATCGAGAAATGTTTTCTTTCCGGCTGGTCTTTGGGGGGTGCCGTCGCCATGCGGCACGCGCTTGACCACCCCGAGGCCGTCGAAAAACTGGTGTTGCTCGCATCGAGTGCTGTCACCGGGGCGCCTGTGCGCAAGAAACATCTCTTCGGGCTCTGGAAGACAGACAACTATCTGAAAACCCGTGAAGAAATCGAAAAGGAACTGCGACCACTCCTCGAACTCATCAAAAAGGGACACCATCTTTCTCTCAAACGTTTCTTGAACAAGCACCTCTTCCTCCGCGACAAGCCCCACGACAGACGCTATGAACGCTACATCGAGGGGCTTTTGAAACAGCGCAACCATGTCGATGTCGCCATGGCGCTCGCCCATTTCAACCTGTCGGCCAAACACAACGGCATCCGGGCGGGCACGGACGAGGCGAAAACAATCAAGCAGCCCCTGCGCATCATCCATGGTGCCGAAGACAAGGTCGTTCCGCCTTCCCGGGCCGAAGAGGCGAAGGAAGCGATCGGGGAGAACGCAAAACTGCACATCCTTCCCCATGTCGGACACGCCCCGCTTGTGGACGATATCCGGACGGTGATGGACCTCTATGAGCACTTCCTTCTCGATTGATGACAAGTCGCGCCCCTTCGCTTTCGCCGAAGGGGCGCTTTTTTCATGTGCCTTCTTCCCGGGCGGTCTCTTCACCTTCTTTTTGCGAAGGGAACCAGGGGATGAGGGGCGGGGTCTTCTCTTTGTATTCCTTGTAGGCGGGACGTCTCTCGAGCTGGCGGTTCTCCATGAGGGGGATGCTCACGGCGATGAACATCAAAAGGTTCATGAGCGGGCCGAACACGGCAAACCAGTGTTCGAAGGCGACACCGAGCATCATCACATAGACGCCGAACCACATGAGGACCTCCCCGAAATAGTTCGGATGGCGACTGTAGCGCCAGAGTCCTTCATCAAGGACGGCCTTGCCGGAGTGCTTGCGGAAGCGGTGCATCTGCGTGTCACTCACGAGTTGGATACTCGCCGCGGCAATGCTCATCGCGGCTCCGAGAAGAACGAGGAAAGCGAGGCTTTCTGCGTTTTGCAAGAACAAAAAGGCGGGGATCATGACGAGAAAGACCACCACAGTCGGCATGAGATGGATGCCGAAGAGGTTCACGAGCGGCCAAAGACGGGGGAAACGCTTACGGAAATACGCATATCGCCAATCTTCATAACGCGCGAGCCCCTTGAATGTGTACACCCAGTTCGCGGTGAGGCGGATGCCCCAATAATAGAGCACAAACAACAAAAGGATGCTGGCGGGATTCAACGCCTGCACGAAGAAGGGGGCCATGACGAGCGGCGCCACGCTCCAATAGGGGTCATAGACCGAGGAGTTCTTGAAGAGCGTGCTGAAGACATAGACGAAGAGTGTGGCCACGATGTCGGCGGCGAGGACCCTTAGGATCAAAGACTCCCAAGGCACGACAAACGCCGTGAGAATACCCAAACCGAGAGCGGCGAGATAGATGAGAAAGATGACGATGAGACTCTTTGTGCGCTGCATACATCCACTTCCTTCCCTGTATTATGATTTTGATTCTTTGTGGTCAACCATCCTCTTTGGGAAAAGGCCGCACATGCAAAGCCGTATAGACCATGCGGCCCTCGATACGCTCCGAAAGCATGAGGGAGAGGGAACGCGGCACCGAATAAAAAGGTGTGAAATCTCCAGAAATCGCCCTTTCAGCCGTCTTTTCCACTTCCACCCGTCGTCCGATGGTCACATGCGGAGAGAAAGGACGCTTGTCGAGGTGGAAGCCAATTTCAGCGAGTCCCCGGAAAAGCCCTTTGTGGATTCTTTCCAGCCGGCCGTCCTTTCGGATGCCGACCCAATAGATCTTCCCGGGTCTTTTGGGGTCGAAATAGCCCAGACGGTCGAAGGTGAGCTGCAAGGTGGGCAAAGTGATGTTGTCCATGGTTTGTTTGATTCCTTCCACCCGGGACTCGTCGACATCCCCTAGAAAAAGGAGGGTGGCGTGGAAATTCCCATCGGGAACGAAAGTGCCGCTTCTCGCATGTTTTTGCACGAGGTCGCGGCAAAAGGAAAAACGCTCTTGTGTGTCGTCGGCGAATTCCAATGCGATGAAGAGTCGCATGTGACCACTCCCTTTTCACAAGACCCATTATAGCATGTTCTTTCCTTCTTGGAACAGAAAAACGGGCGTCCATGGTTTGCATGGACGCCCTTGTTGTTTCTTACCAGCCGCCGTAGACCTCCTCGACGACGTGGTCGACGCCTTCTTCGGTCAAGGCCGGAATGAGGGCATCGTCACGGTCTTCATTCTCGTAATAGGTCACGGGGATGGGCACAGCTTTGGAAGCGAGATAAGCAGCTTCGAGATCCGGTGTCAGGGTGCCGCGGACGATCATCGATCCGAGCACAATCTCGCGGTCTTCTTCGTCGAGAGCCTGCAAATCGCTGATGTCGAAGGAAACGGTGGCGAAGTTCGCTCCGCCGAGCACATCGACGGCATTGATGAAGAGGATGATCTCATCACTCGTCGCGACAACGCCTTCGTCGTCGACGTGAGCATAGAGTTCGGTCTCGGCGTATTCCGAGATCAGGATGTTGGCGTTCGACCGGAGCATGTCGTCGATCGTGATGTGGGCCGTGGCGCTCGCGAGGATGGTGCCGAGTTGTTCGTCGGTCAAAGCCTGGATGATGTCGGCCGTGATGTCCGCGTCGAAGGTGAGGACGCCAAGTTCATCGAAAGCGGTGAGGAGCCGGCGGAGTTCGTCCTTTTCGATCTGTTCTTCGACCGCACCCTCGACAAGTATCCCTTCACGGTATTCATCAGTGACGATCATTCTCTCCGTGAGCGCCGGAGCCTGTCTGGTCGAGTGAGAGGCATCGAGGATGTTTTTCGAGATGGTCGCGTGGATGGAGACCGAGTCCAGGAGGTTGTCATAGTCCTCATCGGCACCATCGAAGATGGTCGCGGGATTGAAGTTGAGGTTCTCGAGATCGTCGAGGCCGAGGTCCTCGAGCGCGATGAGGATGAGTTTGGTTTCTCCGCTTTCCACATAGGTGAGATGATAGACATCTTCATCATCGTCGACATCGATCCGGATGGGATCGCCACTCACGTAGTGTTCGTCGGGAATGACGAGTTCGCCGCCCGTGTCGTTCAACATCTTGTCGGAGAGGGTGGCATGCAGCACGTTCGAGGCGAGCAGGAGGCCAATGTTCTCGTCTTCGGCATAAATGACCGAGAGATCGATGTCGCCGGTGTAGGTCTGCACATCGGTCACACCGAGCATGTCGAGGGCATAAATCATGTCTTTGACTTCTTCTTGTGTCAAATACTCGAACTCGGTGTTGGCAGCGAAGAACAATGAATCATCATCCATGCCCGTGGCGAGCCGCACTCTCGTGACGGTGTCTTCTTCGTAGTAGGGGACTTGGATGATGTTGTCATCACCGAGGTCGATGACCTGTTGGGCGATGGTCGCATGGATGATATGGCTTTCGAGGATGTCGTCGACTTGTCCCGCGGCGACGATTTCATCCAAAGCGATAGCACCGTCGAAATCGCGGACGTCGGTGATATTGAGGATGTTCATGACCACGATCAGTTCGTCTACCTCGCTGAAGAGCACATACTCGAAATCGGTGTTTTCGGCGGGATCACCCGTGATTTTTCTCACGGCCACATCGGCATGATTCGCGGGAGGCGTCTCGTAGGCCTCATAATGGGGGACGACGATGGTTCCCGCATCGTCGAGGTCGAGTAGCTGCGTCGAGATGGTCGCGTGCAGCACGGACGAATCGAGAACCGTGGCACGGTTTTCTTGATATGTGGTCTCGTCGGGATCCTCGAGCACGGCGAGGTTGACTTCGCCGACGAAATCGTCTATTTCATCCAGTCCGAGCATGAGCAAGGCATCGATCAGACGGTCGAGCTCGTCATAGGTCACATATTCGAAATCGGTGCCCTCACCTTCATCGCCCGTGTCCACCCGGATGAGGGTCGCATTGTCGCGGGCGAAATGGGGCACGGAGAGGATGTCATCGTCTTCGAGGTCGAAGAGTTGTGTGGACATCGTCGCGTGGATGATGGCGGAATCGAGGACTTTGCCCCGGTCGGTCTCGTCTTCGAGATGGCTGAAGGTCACGCTGCCGCCGAAGGCTTCAATGTCGGTCATATCGAGGATATGCAAGGCGACAAGGATCCGGCCGAGTTCTTCCGCTGTCACGTATTCGAAGCGGGTGTCTTCGTTCTCGAAGGCTGCATCGGTCTCTTCGCCGGTTTCTTTGCGCACGTTTCCTCCCGCCTCGCGCAAATGCGGGATGCTGATAGTGTCCGGATCAAGGTCGAATAGCTGTCCGGACATGGTCGCACTGATGACGGCGGAATCCGTGAGGATGGCGCGGTTTTCGGCATAGGTCGTTTCATCTTCGTCATAGATTTCCGCAAGGCTCACGGTACCGGTGAAGGCCTCGACATCGGTGACACCGAGGAGGATGAGCGCTTGCAGGATGTTGTCGATCTCGTCCTTCGCCACATAAGTGAAGGTCGTGTC
>PWYL01000038.1 GCA_003568315.1 Mollicutes bacterium
AACACTTGTTTCAAACCGAGCGAATAGAGATCAGGACTGTCGCTTCTTTCGAACTCATCATAAGCGACGATGTCGAGAACTTGCAGGGGCAACGTAGAGTTACCCGCAGTCTTCAAGATGCCGGCCCTCTCGAAATGGATCAAGACGCTCGAATCAACGAGATACTTCCGCTTCGTAGTCAAACGCCTTGTTCTCTCCCAAGAGGGATCTCGCCCTTGACGAAGTTATGATGTCCTCCGACAAGAGCTTGTATACGGTTCTTTCAAGTAGAGTGAATCGTTCGGGTTCCACAGGGACCGGCTCTTTTTCATAGAACCCGTGTTTTTTTGCCGTTATGAAATATTGTCTGTGGGTGTAGTCCGTTATGATACCGAGATCTTTCAGACGCATCACGATGGCGGCCATGGAAACCTTGAACCATTGTTTGTAGTTTGCGAGTTCCTCCAGTTTGAGACGCTTTCTCCTCTCGCCGAAGGCCGCATACATCAACGGGGTGGGAAGAAGGAAATCGCTGGCGAATCGATGCGCACACTTTTCCTCATCCAAGGTCTCGTCTTGGATGTCCATGACCATGCGGCCGAGTTCATGCGCCAGGGTGAAACGTTGTCTGTCACCCTTATCGGTCTTTTTCAGGATGATGATGGGGACACCGTCAACAACCGTGTTGGCGCCATCTATCTCCATATCCTCTTCTCGCACTTCCAAGAGTAAGAAACCTTTCAGTTCCAAGAGTTTGGCCGGATTCTCCAGAGGTGGCATTTCATCGACACCGAGAAAAGCGCGGACCTTCCGGACGGCTTCCCGGATGTCTGCGTTGTTTTTGACGACACTACGCAAAGAAGCGAGAGTATCCTTCCTCAATTTCACCTTGGCGAGATCGAGGACCTCCAGCAATTCGTTCACATGACGATCGAGCACGGCATGGACGTATTCTCTTTGCGTCTTGTTCAACCGCTTCTTCCGATAATGGTAGGAGTGCTCTTTCTCATAGATTCGCCCCATGAGCTCTTCCACGGAAACGTCCAGTTTTCTGGCGATTTTTATCAGCATTTTCGAATCGGGAGTGCGTTTTCCGTTTTCATAGTAGCTTATCAGCGTGTGGCTCACTCCCAACTCTTGGGCCAACTGCCTCTGGCTGTAACGGCGAAGCCTTCTGAAGATGGAAAGATTCTTTTGGAGGTTCATCGCTTCTCCCCCTTTCTGTTTACATTTTAATATATTATATGATATTTGTAAACACCGTCTGGTATGGTAATGAAAAGACCTCCGAAGCAGCTCCCGAGAGAAGCGATAGACCTTTATTTCCCCATCCACGTCAATGTCCCCTTTCCACGGACTGTGATCGTCTTTTATCCGCTCTTGCGCACTACATCCGTTCACTCCGACCGCTTGGCTTGCATAAAGGGGGCTGAGATTTCAAAGATGAAATAAGAGGATCCCCGATGTTTTTTAATTTCATTTTTATTGATTTTTTGAAATTAAAATGGTATTATGGGACTGTAATTTCACAGGGAGGTGCCCATCGTGAAACGTTCAGGTCAATTTGTGAAGAATCTTCCGGGAAAAGCGGCGTACCACTCCTTCAAACCCGCACCGTTACCGCCCAAGCCGGATGTTGCCGTGGATGACAGCTTGGACGCCAACCTCAAAAAGGCGCACCGCCTGTTGGGAAAATTGGACGCAGCATCGAATCTTCTTCCCGACAAGGAATTGTTCATCTCCATGTATGTCCGTAAAGAGGCTTTGTTGTCAAGCCAGATTGAAGGTACGCAAGCGACCCTCGATGACATATTCAATCCGCACCTGGAAAAAAACAAGAATCAAGACGTCGAGGAAGTCATCCGGTATCTGCAAGCCTTGACACGCGCTCATGAGCTCTCCGATGTCTTGCCTCTCTCTGTGCGTTCACTGAAAGAAGTCCATGCCGTTCTCCTCTCTTCCATCCGGGGAAAGGACAAAGAACCCGGCCAGGTGCGGCAGACACAAAACTGGATCGGTCCTCCGAATGCCACCATCGAAAATGCCACCTTCATACCGCCCAATGTGAATGACATGAAAGAGGCCTTGACCGAGTTGGAGAAATATATTCATAATGAAAGCAGACAGGACCCGCTGATCAAAATCGCTCTCATCCATTATCAGTTCGTCACCATCCATCCGTTTCTGGATGGCAACGGCAGGATTGGCAGATTGCTTGCCATGTTGTTGTTGAGACGATACAAGCTCCTCGAGCACGATACACTCTACTTGTCCTATTATCTGAAGAAGAATCGTAGAGAGTATTATGACCGTTTGACGGATGTACGATTGAAAGGACATTATGAGGAGTGGGTCTCCTTCTTTGTCAAGGGCATGATTGAATCAGCAAAGCATGCCCTTGCATGTATCGAAGCGATTCTGCAACTACGAGAAAGAAACATGAAACGTCTGGACAATAAATTCCGAGGACAACAAAAAAAGACGGCGCAACGCCTTTTCCACCACCTGGAAGCCCAGCCGATCATCGACATACCTTCGACGAGCAAAAATATCGGCAAGGCATTCAACACCGTCGCAAAAATGGTCGAGGCGTTTGTCGATCTCGGCCTGTTGCAAAAAGTGGGCGGCGACAAACGTTACCGGGTCTACGCCTATGAGGAATACTTGAAGATATTGCGTGATGGTACCGAGTGAGGACATCACCACCATGCGACAGTCACGAAGTCTGATTGTTGTAAAATGACAAGACTACACCCCGGATGTGGGCAGAATCGCTCCCATCCGGGGTGCAGTCTTCATTTCAATTCCAACTACAATTCGGACACAAATCGCCTACTTGGTGTACATGCCCTTGTCCTTGCGGATTTTTCCCCGCAAGGATCTCTTCATGTATGATTGGGGAAGATAACGTACATGTTCGTAAGTGACACCTTTGAGACCGTATTTCTCGTGAAAGCCGATATGGTTGATGTATAGGGGAGCGTCTTTCCCTTCGGACAAGAGTGCTAGGAGTCTCCCTGTCGCTTTGGCATCATCGAAAGCCCGGTGGGCGTGATCGATGTGGATGTCGTAATGACTCAGGGCGTTTTCCAACCGGTGGGGATAGTCGTGGTTGTCCTTGTATACGACCATGAGGTCCAGGATGTCGCTGGAGAAGGTGAAGTTCTCGGCATACCTCCGCATAAGGTCATCCACAAAAGAGATGTCAAACTGGAGATTGTAGGCCACGACCAATGTGTCCGGTGTGAAGAGTCTTTGGATGATTCGAGCGAGTTCTCGAGGAGAAATACCAGTCATCACCATCTCTTGAGTGATGCCCGTCAACTCTGTGATCTTCTCTTTGATGGGTTTGAAGGTCTTCACCAGATGATTGACCTCTTCCACAACCAAAAGATTGTTCTCCTTAGGCTTCAGGACAACAGCGCCGAAG
>PWYL01000026.1 GCA_003568315.1 Mollicutes bacterium
ACCCCCGCCTCTCCCAACAATGGTTCGTCAAGATGAAACCCCTGGCCAAACAGGCGCTCGCCAAATCGAGTGCCCGTTTCATTCCGCCCCGTTTCGAGAAGGTTTTCAGACGCTGGATGGAAGACATCCAGGATTGGTGCATAAGCCGCCAGCTCTGGTGGGGACACCGCATACCCGCCCATTACGGACCGAACGGCGAGGTCTATGTCGGCGACAACCCGCCCGAAGGCTACAAGCAGGACGAGGACGTTCTCGACACCTGGTTCTCTTCGGCGCTTTGGCCCTTTTCGACACTGGGCTGGCCCGAAGAGACCGAGGACTTCCAAAGGTATTATCCCACCCAGACGATGGTGACGGGCTACGACATCATCTTCTTCTGGGTCGCGCGCATGATCTTCCAGGGATTGGAATTCACGAACGAGACGCCCTTCGAGAAGGTCCTCATCCACGGACTTATCCGGGATGAAAAGGGGCGGAAGATGTCGAAATCGCTCGGCAACGGCGTCGATCCCATGGATGTCCGTGACGAGTACGGGATGGACACACTCCGCTATTTCCTCTCGACGAATTCCGCGCCGGGCCAGGACCTCCGCTTCGAATTCGAGAAGGTCGCTTCGAGCTGGAACTACATCAACAAACTCTGGAACATCTCCCGTTTCGTGCTCATGCATCTAAAGACCATGGCAGAAGAAGACCTCACCACAGACAAAGAGGAACTCTCTTTGCCCGACCGCTGGGTGCTCTCAAGGCTCCAATCGGTCATCGCCGAGGTGGACAAAAACTATGAGAAGTTCGAGTTCGGCGAAGTCGCCCGCACCCTCTACAATTTCAGCTGGGAAGAGGTCGCGAGCTGGTATGTCGAGATGAGCAAACCCATCCTCTATAGTGATGACGAGAAAAAGAAGAAGACGACGAAAGCAATCCTGCACGAGGTCTTGCTCAATATCATGAAGATGTTGCATCCGTTCATGCCTTTTGTGACCGAGGAGATCTATCAGAACCTTCCCGTGAAGGAAGCGGCGTCGATCATGGTCGCCCCCTGGCCGAAGCCGGACAAGACGCGCCTCGACAAGGAGGCCGTGGAGAGTTTCGGGATCGTCAAATCGATCATCACCCGCGTCCGGAACGTCCGGAGTGAATACGATGTTCCCGCCAAACAGCCCATCGACATCCATATCGCCTGCAACAAGCGCGCCGAGCGGATCATCCTTGACAACAAGCGTCTCATCCGTTCTTTTGTGACACCGGACACGTTCGCGGTCGGGCAAGACCAAAAACCAAAAACGAAAGCCCGTTCCTTCGTCGATGTCGAGTTCACCCTGCATGTGCCGCTCGGCGACCTTTTCGACATCGAAGCGGAGATACGCAAGCAGAAAGCCGAGAAGAAGCGTCTCGAAAGTGAGGTCGCCCGCGCCAAGAAGATGCTTGCCAACGAGGGCTTTTTGGCGAAGGCGCCCGAAAAGAAAGTAAAAGAGGAGAAGCGGAAGCTCGAACGCTACCGAAAACAACTCGAGCAAGTCAAAAAAAGGATCGAGGACCTTTCGTGACATGTTCGAAACCCTGAAAGAGGCCCAACGCTGGATCGAGGGCATCACCCGTTTCGGCGACAAATACGACCTCTCGCGCATGGAACGGGCCGTAGAGCTTCTCGACCATCCGGAAAAAACTTTCAAGACCGTCCACATCGGCGGCACGAACGGCAAAGGCTCGACCCTCACCTATCTCAAAGAGATTCTCTTGGAGGCGGGCTACAAGGTCGGCACGTTCACATCCCCCTATGTCGTTTCGTTCAACGAGCGGATCACTTTGAACAACGAGCCGATCGCCGATGAGGACCTCCTTTTCTACATCAACAAGATCCAAGATTTCCAAGCATCCTACCGCGAAAAACACCATGACCAGATCACGTTCTTCGAGCTCGTCACCCTCGTGAGTTTCCTCTATTTCCGTGATCGTGATGTCGACTATGTCCTCTACGAGGTCGGTCTCGGGGGAACGTTGGATGCCACGAACGTCATCATGCCGGAACTTGCCATCATCACCACCGTGGGCTATGACCACATGCACGTGCTCGGCGACACGCTCGAAGAGATCGCCGAGAACAAACTCGGCATCGTGAAAGCGAACGTCCCTCTCGTCGCGGGAGGGATCGATCCTGCCCTCGAAGGTCTCTTCGCCGAACACGCACAAAAGCAAAGAAGCGACCTCCACCTCATCCGCGACCATCCGGCGCGAAACATACATCCCGCGATTCCCACGACATTCACGTTGGCCGATACCGCCTACACCCTCTCCATGATCGGCCTCCACCAGGTGGAAAACGCCCGTACCGCCTTGCTTGCGGCGGATGTCCTCAAAGACAAAGAGAATCTCCATATTTCACCCGAAGCGAAGAAGAAGGGGCTTTTGCGGGCCCGTTTCCCCGGAAGGATGGAACGTTTCGGCGAAAACGTGCTCCTTGACGGCGCCCACAACATCTCCAGCCTCGAAGCGACAATCGCCTCGATGCGCGCTTATTTTCCAAAAAAGAGGATACGTGTCCTCTTCGCTGTCATGGCCGACAAGGACTATACGCCGATGCTGAGGCTTTTGGAAGATTTCGCCGACGAACTCTTTTTCACAGAGATCCCTTACCATCGCGCCGAAAAGGCGGAAAACCTCGCGAAAAAAACCCGTCTTCCCCGAGCCAAGGCTTTTTCCGACTATCGTGAAGCCTATGATGAAGCCCTCGACAAAGACGAGAAAACGCTCCTTCTCATCACGGGCTCACTCTATTTCATCAGTGCTATCCGCACCTACATCCTTGATAAAAGCGCCCCCTTGCAAAAGCGAAAAAGCGCTTGATGAAGCCGTCGAAGGAAAGCGCCACGGATGGGCGCTTTTTTCTGCCCCAAAGTTGTAATATGTCCTGAAAGTGCTCAGAAAAGCTGTTTTTGGCTTTCAGAAGGCTTGATACATCCGACAAATGGGCAAAACGGGTTGCCATAAGGCACTCAGCGAGTTGTCCTTTGTGTCGACAGCTAAGGGGTCCAAGAAAAGTATGCATACATACGAATAGCCATATCAGCACTCATCTTCATACGGAAAGCCGGTGCCCCGATGACATCCAATCCCGAAAAGTTCGTAGAGAGACTATGTGGTTGGTACGAGCGCAACAAGCGTGCGCTCCCTTTTAGAGAAACGCGGGATCCCTATGCCATTCTCGTGGCGGAAACCATGTTGCAGCAAACGCGCATGGAGACCGCTTTGGGATATTATGAGCGTTTCCTCGAGGCTTTTCCCACCGTGGAATCCTTGGCCCGGGCGGACACGGACAAGGTGTTGAAACTCTGGGAGGGACTCGGGTATTACCGACGGGCGCGGAATCTGCAAAAGGCGGCACGAATCATCGTCTCGGACCGGGAGGGGACATTCTCAGCCGATTTGGAATCCTTGCGCAAGCTTCCCGGTGTCGGACCCTACACCGCCGCCGCCTTGGCGGCCATCGCTTTCGGGAAAAAAACGCCCGCCGTCGACGGCAACGTCATGCGCATCATGGCGCGAATCGCAGGAATCTTTGAAGACATCGACAAGACACGCACGAAAAACATGGTGCAAGACATGTTGGTCACGCCCATGGGACATGCCGATCCCCGGACGTTCACGGAGGCGCTCATGGAGTTGGGCGCTCTGGTGTGCAAAAAACGCCCCCTATGTGAAAGGTGCCCGCTCGGGGAATATTGTTTCGCATACAAACAGGATAGGGTTGCCGATTTCCCTGTGCAAAGGACCAAGAAAGCAAAAACCACAGAGACCTATCAGACATTCGTCGTGAAAAACCAGCGCGGCATCCTTTTGGAAAAACGAGCCGACAAGGGCCTCCTCGGCGGATTGCACACCCTGCCGCAGTATGCGAAGAATCTTGACAGAGCCCTTGCGGGCTTGCGAGCGGATCATAATGTCCAAACCGAGGATATACGCCCCCTCGGCACGTTCACACACGTCTTCACCCACAAAATCTGGCGGATGGAGGTCTTTCTCGTTGATACAGACACCTCCGGGAAAGGATTCCACGATCCCTTCTCGTCCGCGGTCGCCATCGCGCGGGCCCACGGGAAGATTCTTTCCTCCCTGAAAGAGAAATGACCCCGCTTTTTGCGTATCATCGGGGGGAAAGGGGGCGGTCTCATGTATATGATCAAAGAGATGCCGGATGCCGAAAGACCGCGGGAAAGATTTTTGCGGCAGGGGCGCGAAGCCCTTTCCATCCATGAACTCATCGCCATCATCCTGCGCACGGGGACGAAAAAGAAAAGCGTGCTCGATTTGGCCAAGGAGGTCGCCTGTCGGTATCCTTCCATCCGCATGCTCGACGAGGCGAGCATTCGTGAGCTCACAAAGATTCCCGGCATGGGTGAAGCGAAGGCGATCCAGCTCATGTCCGCACTGGAACTCGGCAAGCGGCTCATGGCCGAACCCTTCCCTTCGCGAAAGAAATTGCTCAATCCGGAAGCCGTATATGAACACATGCGCCTCGCTTTGGAGATGAAGACGCAAGAGACATTCTATGCTCTCTATCTCGACACGAAAGGAGCCCTCATCGAAAAACACAGACTCTTTGTCGGCTCGCTTTCGGCCGCCCTCGTGCATCCCAGGGAACTCTTCAAACATGCCGTGGTGCTTTCTGCGGCCTCCGTCATCCTCGTCCACAATCATCCTTCGGGCGATCCCTCCCCTTCGGCAAGCGACAAGCGGATCACCGACACCATGGTGAAAAACGGACGTCTCATGGACATCGCCGTCCTCGACCATATCATCATCGGGAAGGGTCGTTATCATTCTTTCAAGGAGCACGGCGACCTTTGAAAGGGAAATTCGTCGTTTCCGCCTTTACAAGTAGTCTCGCATCCTGTATAATAGGGTAGCTGTTCGGTGGGATACACCGACAAACGGCTTCCCTTGAAGCCTACAAGGCTCTCAAGGGAACCACACGCTCGGCAGCATACCGCTCAGAAAGGGTTTGAAAGCATGGTCTTCGACCATCACCCCCATGGCGAGTCTTGACAACGAGGAGGTGCTCGTGAGCATGTACGCAGTGTTCGAAACCGGCGGAAAGCAGTTCCGCGTCCAAAAAGGCGAAGAGATCTATGTCGAAAGACTGGATGCGGAAGAAGGCAAGACCGTGACATTCGACAAGGTCCTGCTCGTCGGCGGGGAAAAGACCGTCGTCGGCGCTCCCCATGTCAAAGGGGCCAAGGTCGAAGCGAAAATCGTCAAACACGGAAAACGAAAGAAGATCACGGTTTTCAAGATCAAGCCGAAAAAGAACTATCGTCGCAAGAAGGGACACAGACAGCCCTACACGAAACTCGAGATCACCAACATCCAAGCATAGTTTTTAGAAAGCGAAAGCGGAGGTGAGTGGAAATGTTGATGGATATCCAAGTCATGAAGTTCATGGCCACGAAGAAAGGTGTCGGCTCGACCAAGAACGGTCGGGACTCCGAAGCGAAACGCCTCGGAGCCAAGCGTGGAGACGGGCAACGGTGCAAGGCCGGTGCCATCATCTATCGCCAGCGCGGCACGAAGGTCCATCCCGGCGTCAATGTCGGCGTGGGTGGAGATGACACCCTCTACAGCAAAGTCGACGGCATCGTCAAATTCGAACGGATGGGCAAATCGAAAAAACGCGCTTCGGTGTATCCCGAATAGTCAGGCAGACAGTCAAAGGCTGTTTGCCTTTTTTCTTCGGCGCCGCTATTGTATAATGGCTTATGGGTGAATGACATGATACGACTTGCGAAAAGAAGCGACCTCGCTCGAATCGACGCCTTGAGTGTCCGGACAATCGAGGATATGCGTGCGGGGGGGATCAAACAATGGGACACGACGTATCCCAGGAAAGAACATTTCGCCGCCGACATCGAGAAAGACGCCCTCCACGTCTTTGAGGAGGAAGGAAGGATTCTCGCTGCCATGGCGGTGCTTCCCGGGGACGAGAAAGTCTATCGTTTTGTTTCTTGGATGAGAGAGAAGTCCTTGGCCGTACACCGGATTGTCGTCGACCCCGCCGCACAGCGTAAGGGGATTGCCACGGCACTCTTTCTTTGGCTTTTTCGAAAAGCCGAAAGCCAAGGCATGGAATCCATCCGGATCGACACCCACCCGGGCAACGACCGTATGCGCGGGTTCCTCGAGAGACTCCAATTCGATTACATTGGCTACATCCCCTCGATCCACCGTCTGGCCTATGAACGTCTCGTGGGCGGGGCGTTCATGAAACGGATCGTCATCCTCGGAAGCAGCGGCAGCGGCAAGACCACCCTGACCCGCATGATCGGCGAAAGACTCGCCATCCCCATACTCCATCTCGACACCGTCTATTGGAAGAAAGACTGGACGGCGATCGACAAAGACCTCTTTCAAAAGAGAATCAGACAGTTCATGCGTGAGCATTCCCGTTTCGTCATGGACGGAAACTACCTCCACACACCGACGTTTTCCGACCGTCTGCGTTATGCCGACACCGTCATCTTGCTCTGTTACGACCGCAAGGAGGCCTTGAGAGGCATCATCGAGCGGGAAGCGAAATACAAACACCGGCACCGAAGCGACATGGCCGAGGGTTGTGACGAGGACATCGACCAGGAATTCCTGCGGTATGTGTACTTCTTCGATACGTATCGCAAACAAATCGAAGGTATCGCGAACACCCTTGCGCACAAAAAGCATTTCTTGCGATTCTCCACGCGCGAAGCCTTGGACCACTGGCTCGCGACACTGTAGGGAGTGACCCCCATGTTCATCGACATTGTGAAAATCACTATCAGAAGCGGCAAAGGCGGCGACGGCATGAGTGCCTTCCGCCGCGAGAAGTATGTGCCCAAGGGCGGTCCTTCCGGCGGCAACGGCGGCCGGGGGGGCGATGTCTATTTCGTCGGGGACGAAGGGCTCTCCACCTTGCTCGAGTTCCGCTACAACCGCTTGCTCAAGGCCGAAGACGGCGAAGCCGGCAAGAACAAGAAAATGCAGGGCAAAGACGGCGAAAACCTCTTCTTGAAGGTGCCCGTCGGCACGACCGTCTTCAATGCCCGCACCGGCAAGGTTCTCGCCGACATCACCGCAAACGACCAGAAGGCGCTCATCTTGAAGGGCGGCCGGGGCGGCCGGGGGAACGCCGTTTTCGCGAGCAGCCGCAATACCGCCCCCGATTATGCCGAGAAAGGCGAACCCGGGAAGGAACTCGATTTGCAAATCGAGCTCAAACTGTTGGCCGATGTCGGCATCATCGGCATGCCGAATGCGGGAAAATCAACCCTGATCAGCGTCATTTCCGCCGCCAGGCCCAAAATCGCGAGCTACCCTTTCACGACGATCGTCCCCAATCTCGGTGTCGTCGGCACGGATGACGGCAGGAGTTTCGTCGCCGCCGACATGCCGGGGCTGATCGAGGGCGCGAGCCGGGGACAAGGCCTCGGACAACAGTTCTTGCGCCATATCGAGAGGACGAGGGTTCTCGTGCACGTGGTCGACATGAGCGCATTCGAGGGACGCGACCCCTATGAGGATTGCAAAACCATCAACGATGAACTCGCCGCTTACGGTCACAAGCTGGAGAAACGTCCGCAAGTGATCGTTGCGAACAAGATGGACATGCCCGAAGCGGAATCGAATCTCGAACGCTTCCGACGTCTTTATAAAGGGGATCATCCCATCATCCCCATAAGTTCTGTCACGAAAAAGAACATCAAAAAGCTCGTCTATCTTGTCGCCGACGAGCTCGCCGAGACGAAGAAAAAGGCCCTCTACGAGCCCGATGCGTTCGCGCCCTACGTCGAATACACGTTCAACGGAGAAAAGGAACCCTTCACGATCCGTCGCGGTGACGACGGCATCCTCGAGGTCGAAGGCGAGGGAATCGAGAAACTCTTCGCCATGACCGATTTCGCGAAACACGAAGGTGTCCGGCGGTTCGCCCGTCGTCTGAAAGAACTCGGGGTCGAAGCCGAACTGAAGAAACTCGGTGCCGAGACGGGGGATACCGTCCGTATTCTCGGTGAAGAGTTCGACTTCTCCGAATAGAGGTTCGTATACGTACCACAATTGCCGCCGACAATCCCCGTATCGATGTGTCGAAATCCGGGGATTTGTTGTATAATAGGCTTGTTCGGGACGTTTGCGAGGTTTTCGAAGATGAATGAAGCTTGGCGGAAGATTTGCCATCTCCTTGACGATGGTCAGCATGTTGTCATGAGGTTTTCTGCACAACTATAAAGAGGTGGATGTCCATGTACAGTTACATGAAAGGCACCGTCACCGAAATCGAACCGGAAAAGATTACCCTCGAGGTCGCGGGCGTAGGCTATCATGTCGTCGTACCGAATCCTTTCACTTTCCAAGAGGACTCCTTCACGAAAGTCTATATCCATCATCATGTCCGTGAGGACGCACATACGCTTTACGGGTTCTCGACCATCAAGGAAAAACGTCTCTTCGAACAGCTCCTCGATGTGAAGGGGATCGGACCGAAAAGCGCGCTCGCTGTTGTGGCGGCCGCGGATGTCGCAGAAATCGTGAGAGCCATCGAGATGTCGGACACGAAATATCTCAACCGCTTCCCCGGCATCGGTCCGAAAGCGAGCCAGCAGATCGTGCTGGATCTCAAGGGCAGACTGCAGACGGATGTTTTCACCATCAAAGGAAGGAAGAAGGTCGAAGAACTCGAGGACGCTCTCCGCGCTCTCGGCTACAAGAAGAAAGAGATCGACAGAGTGGTGACCGAACTCGACACCTCGAAGGAAACGGCGGTGCTCATCAAGGAAGCTTTGCGGATCATCGCCAACCGTTAGGTGGTTGACATGAGCTTTTCTGAATTCGTACGGGCATCCCGCATGTATGCGAAGAAGGAATGGGAAAACATCGTCGAAGAAGCGAAGAACGACCTTTCACCTTTCGACGACAAGATATTCAAAGCGGCCGAAACCCTCGACAAGAAGCAACCCGCCGTGCAACGGGCACTCATCGAACACCACCCCGGAATCGCCCGCCTCCGCAACCGCATCGAAAGTCTCACCAACTATCCCAAAGACAGAAACCTCCTTTCCCGCGCCTTGCGTCCCGACGTGGTCCGTCTCATGGCCATGCGCACACACCGCGCACAAATGCTCGGGCGCGAAGACTATCTCGACTTCGTCTTGGACACCGCGGGCATATCCTTCGACCGGATGGAAGGGCTCCTCGAAGAGACCCTCGGGAAGTATCTGCCCCAAGCGCAAAGACTCGCAAAAGAAAAGGGGCTTGATTGGGAAAACTGGTTCAAGCGGCTCAAAGACGCCTACCCTTTGGAGAAAGAGCCGGATGCGGAAGCGATCGTGAAAGCGGTCGAAGAATATTTCAAAGGACAGGATTGGAACCGTTCGCTCACAATCCACATTTTTGAAAAAGGCCTCGCCGGATTCGCGAGAAAATTTCCGGACGGATCGGTCCATGTGAAAATCCGTCCGTTGACAAATGCATTCTCCCTAAAAACGTTCATACACGAACTTTCACATGCCGGTCTATATCTCGAAAGCGACCCGGATCATCCGAAAAATTTCATCACCCCGCCGACCGACGAATTTTTGGCGGCACACATCGAAGATGCCCTCATCAATAAAATTTGTACACAAACGGAGAAGGAGGCCATCCGGGAGATCCGGACACTCGAACTCGTTCGCATCATCCTCTCGGCCCAGTTCGAACTCGACCTCTGGAAGAGGCGGGGAATTCCGGAAGAACGTTACCGGATTCGTCACGAGAAGTTGCTGCCCGTGCTTGATGACAAAATCTGGACGCTCGATACGTTCCGGAGCGTCGACTCCCTCCTCATCATGTTCTATGCACTGGGGCAGGCGTCCCGGGATTGTCCACGGGAGGAACCGGACGTCAAAAAAGCAAGAATTCCCGCTGATCCGGCCGGGGTGAGAATCGCCGATTATTTTGGGGCTGTGAATTGAAAAAACGCACGCAGGGAGACCCTCGACGTGCGTTTTTCTTATGGGAACGGGCAAGAATATCCGTGAAAAATGACGTTTAACGTTTTAACAAAGCCAGAAACACGCGATTTCAGTTTTTGAAGACGGCCCCGATTTCCCCATGGTCCATGCCGTTTCCGAGGGCGACCATGAGCAGAATACGGGCTTTCGGTCCCGAAAGGGTGCCGCCGAGGATGCAACCGTGACGGACGAGGTCCTTTCCGCCGCCGGGATACCCATAGGTGTCGAGCACCCGCCCGGCCACGGCGCGGGAGGTGATGATGATTTCCAGCTCCGCCTCGCGGGCTTTTTTTATGCCTTCCATCATGTCGATGGGGACATTCCCGCGGCCGAGGGCCTCGATGACGACGCCCCGGTAGCCCTTGTCGATGTAGTGGTCGAAAACATCGCCCTTCATTCCCGCGCCAGCCTTGACGAGCGCGACCCGGTCGTCGATCTCGTTTTCGAGACCATATGCCCCGCGTGATGTCAGGGTGCGGTAATAGAGAACGTCCTCGCCGTCGATGATGCCCAAGGGACCGAAATCGACGCTTTTGAACGTGTCGAGATTCAGCGTGTGCGTCTTTGTCACTTCGAAGGCGGAATGGATCTGGTAGTTCATGACGACGAGCACGCCTTTGCCGCGGGATTCTTCATCAAGCACGACGCGGATCGAGGAATCGAGATTCGTGAGGCCGTCATAGCCCAGTTCGCTCGCATTCTTCATCGAGCCCGTGACGACGACGGGTTTTTCGCTCTTCATCGTCGTGTCGAGATAGAAGGCCGTCTCCTCGAGGGTGTCCGTGCCGTGGATGACGACTACGCCGGCACACTCGCCATCTTGGAGGAATTTTTCGACCTCGGTCCGCAAGCCCCGCATTTTCTCCGGCGTGATGGCAGGACTCGGAAGACGGGAGAACTCGAAGGCTTCGAGATTCTCGTGTGCGGTCTCCCTTTTCAATGTCTCGAGAATTTCGCCGGGAGAGACGGAGGGTATGGCACCTTGAAGTTTGGAGTTGACTTTCATGGCGATCGTGCCGCCGGTGAAAATGAGTGCGACTTTCTTCATGGGATCACCTCGGAAGTTTTGACGGATGAAAACATGTTCGTCTCTGAACCATCCAAAATCGTATGGAGTTGTGGCTGCCAAATCAGTTTTTCAGGATGCGGCCATTTGGGTGTCCTGTCCTTGGAAAAGCACAACATTTACATTTTGTACATACCGAGGGCGAAACACGCACAGCAACATCAAGGCGAATAGACAAGTTAACATAATATATATTATAGGAAGTAATGCGGCTGTTAAATTAATCGCTTCTTTCGAAGCGTAAGGGGTGTATTTGCATATGTTGGTTATGTTTTTGCCGGAGAACCATGGTGGTGGATTTCCCGGAACGGGGTCAAATGAAATCGGTGACCCCGTTTATTTTCCTCTTCTATTACTCTCGGATTCCGCGAGAGACCCTTTCGCCTGATGCGTTTTTCGTGCTTAGACGACATTCTGACAAGCCACCGGACAAAAATCGCTGAGAACGCAAATTTCGCCGGTTATCTGTCATCTAAGGACAAAGTCTCGCAGACGGTGAGCTCCCAGCGTTCGATGATCCGTTCGGCTTTCCGCATGGCATCGTCATAGAGTTCTTTGGGATTGTGGGCGTCGGAACTGAGAAGGATCTTGCAGCCGGCATCTTCTGCGATGTCGAAAAAAGGCTTTCTGGGGTAGTGGTAATGCTTTCCGTCTTCGCTCTCGATGAGCCCTCGGCGGATGCCGTTGGCGTTGAACTCGAGCGGCACACCGTGCTCTTTGGCGCTTTCGGCGATGATTCTCGACGCCTTTTCGGCGTGTTCGTCGAAACGGGGATAGGTCGCGAGGAATATGTCCGGGTGGGCCACGAACGCGAAGTATCCCGTCGAAATCGCCTCTCTGACGATTTTTGCGTAGGCGATGAGGTCTTCACCACTCTCCAGGTCAAAAGTGTATGAGACGCCGTTTTTGACGGGGTCTCCTTCCAAGTAGTGCTGACCGAGGACCAGGTAGTCGACTTTTTCCAAAAGCGACTCGTAATAGGCGTCCGTGGCGGGGTCGTATTCGATCTCGAGGCCGGAGAGGATGCGGATCCTCTCACCATAGAGGCCTCTGGTCCTCTCGATGTCGGCGAGATAGAGGGGGAGCTCTTCCAATCGCATGCGGGTGTCGTCGTCGAAATGCGCATGCGGGGCGTGATCGGAGATGCCGATCTCTTTGAAGCCGAGTGCGAGCGCTTTTTCGACATAGTCCCCGGCGGTGCCTTGCGCATGCCGGCAGAGTCTGTGGTGGGTGTGGTAGTTCGTCCTGACAAGCATGTTCTCATCCTTTGTCGATACGTCCTTTTTCCTTCTCTCGTCGCCTTTTCGATCTTTGGCGGGTGGAAAAAACCTCCCGACATCCCTTCTTGCGGGAGAGGGCGAATTTGCGGGGGTGTCGGAATGCCAAGCCCATTATAACAGTCTTTGTGTCGGTAATCCATGAAAAAAGGGCGTGAGGGGTGGGAAAAATGGTATAATCGGGGTGGAAGAAAGGGGAATCTATCCATGAATGAACGACCGCTCGCCCACAAGGCGCGCCCGAGGAATCTCGACGACATCGTCGGCCAGGACCATCTGGTGGGTGAAGAAGGCATCATCCGCAAGATGGTCGAGAGGAAACGCTTCTTCAGCCTGATCCTCTATGGTCCCCCGGGTATCGGCAAGACGACGATCGCCCGCGTCATGGCGGACGAATTCGGGCTCAACACCCACACCTTCAACGCCTCGACCGACAACAAGGCGCAACTGAAGGATATCATTTCGCAGGCGAAACGTTACGGGTCCCTCCTCATCGTCGACGAGATCCACCGGATGAAAAAAGACATCCAGGATTTTTTGCTGCCGGAAGTCGAGGCCGGAAACGTCATCCTTGTCGGTTTGACGACAAACAATCCATACCACAGCGTGAACCCGGCCGTTCGTTCCCGAACACATATTTTGAAACTTTTGCCGGTTTCCGAAGATGGACTTTTCCCCTTCTTGAAAAAACTGAAAAAACGGTTTCCAGACGATTTGACTGCCAACTTTTCCGACGAGGTCTATCGCTATGTCATCCAAGCGAGCAACCGGGAAATCCGCACCGCGATCAACATGCTCGAGATCATCGAGATCGTCCATCCGGGTGAGGATGTCACCCTGGAGATGGCCGAAAAGGTCGTGCTGACACCCGCTTTCGAGCTCGACAAAGACGAGGACAACTACTACAACATCCTCTCCGCCTTCCAGAAATCGATCCGCGGGAGCGATGTCGACGCGAGCCTCCACTACCTCGCGCGACTCATCAAGATGGAGGATTTGGCTAGCATCCTCCGGCGGATGAGTGTCATCGCCTATGAGGATGTCGGTTTGGCGAATCCGGCGATCTTCGCCCGGATGGACGCTTGTGCGCGGGCGTGTGAGCGTGTGGGCTTCCCCGAAGCGCGCATCCCGCTCGCCGCGCTTGTCGTCGAGATGGCGCTCTCACCCAAGTCGAACAGCGCCTACCTTGCCGTGGACAAGGCTTTGAAGGACCTCGACGAAGGGGCGATGAGAAAGATTCCGAACCATCTCATCAACGTTGAGAACTTCGAAGAGAAAGACAGCTATCTCTACCCCCACGACTATGATTCGCATATCGTGAACCAGCAATACCTCCCCGAGGGGCTCACGGATCGTTGCTATTACAGGGCCGCCCCGACGAGCAAGTTCGAACGCGCCCTCGCCGAGAGGCTGGAGGCGATCGACAAGGTCTTGCAAAAGAAAAGGGACTAGTCTTTTTCCAAAGACAGTCCCATTTCGAGCCGGACCTCGCCTTTCTCGATGTCGTCGTCGGAATAGGCGGTGATATCGAGGCCGATGAAGGAGAAACCTTGGTTTTTGTAGAAGTCGATGGCGCGGATGTTGCAGCTTTGCGTCTCGAGGACGATCTCCCTAAAACCCTCTTCGCTCGCGATCCTTTTCACATGTTCCATGAGGGCGGAGCCGATGCCCTTCCCGCGATATTTCGCGAAAACAAGGAGCTCCGTGATTCTCAGCCGGTTCGCGAAGCGCTGCCTGTCTATTTCGATCACACCGAGCCACTTTTCGTTCTCGAAATAGCCGTAGGCGGAAGGCTCTTCCAGCCAGGACTCGTAAAGTTTGTCGGTGAAGGTCTTCTTTTGCGCCTTTTCCAAGGGACGCCGTTTCAGCTTGAAGCTCACCACGTTCTCGTCTTCATACTTGTCGACGGCGTAGTGTTCCTCCCGCATGTATTCGAAACGCAAGGCGTATTCCGCATAGTCCTTTTTCGGCAGATGTCTGATCATCGTCTTTCCCTCCCAGAAGGCTCAGGTTTGTATTCATTGTACCGCGACCACGGACAAAGGGGAGTCATCATGTGTGAAGATGCACTCAGGAAAGCCCATAAGCTGCGTCATCGTTTCCTTTTTCCTTCCGAGGAAGAAAAAAGAGATTTCTTGGCGGTAAAAGACGCCCGCATCCTCGATCTCGGCGACACGATCTTTTTTCTGGAGCCTTCCGAGACCGCCCCGACGGAGATCCGCTTCGCCACAGACAGCATAGAACGATTGTTTGAAGCCTTCGCCCGCCTAAAAAAGTTCGTAGGCGAAGGAAAGCGCTTTGTCATCTCTTTGGCCGAAGATGAGACGACGAAGGGGGCGATCGCCGCCGTGCGCGGTTCCTTGCTGGCGGCGGGGATGGAAGAAAGGGAGGAGCACATCGGCTACCGCGCGAAGCGGCTCCCTTCTTTCCCGAGTGAACCTTCATCGGCAATCGGGGAGATCGCCGAAGGGGAAACGGAGAAGGTCTATGCCCTCGCCTTGTATTTGCTCGATCGGGCCAAGTTCGCGATGAGTCTCGAAGGGTTCCGCCGCTTTCTTTCGGCCGAAGGGAACGTCTGTCTCGTCTGGCGGGAGAAAGATGTCAAGGGGTTCGTCCTCGGCCGGCTCTACAACGACGGTGAATCCCTCTTCATCCGCGGTCTCGGCGTGGACGGCCCCTATCAAGGACTCGGTATCGGGAGAGCTCTCATGCAAGGCGTCTTCGTCTGGGCGAAAAAGCGGGGGGCGAAGGATTCCATGCTCTGGGTGGAAAAGGAAAACGTCCGCGCGCGAAGGCTTTACGAGCGTTTCGGCCATGTTCCCTACGGGGACAGGGAGGCGACCTTCGTCTGGCGGACGTGAGGGAATCTTCGCTTTGTCTTCGCTTCAGTGTTTCAGTCTATGGATCCTGAAGCCCTTGTAGGTAAGGGTCTCGACGCTACTGTCTTTTTCGAGGGCGGCGAGGACCTTTTCTTTTTCTTCTTCATTCCGCCCCCTTTTCTCTAAAAAGGCCTCGATCTCGAACTGGTGCAGGGGGTGTCTTCTTATGAGGCTCTTGATCGCGTCCGCATCGTCTTTTTCGAGACTGACATAGCTCGCTTTGCTCAAAAAGTCCAAGGGGATGCCGCCTATTTCTTGTTGGATCCTTTTCATGGTCTCGGCGGTGACACTTTCGGCACAACTTTCGGTCGGTGGCCGCACGGGGGTGTTCAGATAGAGCCGCTCGCAATCGATTTCCGCAAGTAGTGCTTTCAGCTTGGCGACGGCTTCGGGGTGGTCGTTCATGCCTTTCACGAACATGATCTCGAGCCAGAGATGACCGCTGTATCCCTTGGAAAAAAGGACGATTCCCCGGTAGTACTCTTCGAAAGAGAGACCGCCATGCGGCCGGTTGATGCGCCGGAAGGAAGTCTCATCAAAACAATCGAGCGAAGGGCAGACGATGTCGGCCAACGCGGCGTCCGCCCGCGCTTTTTCATCGAAAAGAAGGGCGCCGTTCGTGATGAGGACGACCGGTTTTTCCGTCCTTGCCTTGAGCCCCTTGATGAGCTCGCCCAAGTTCTCTTCCAACAAGGGCTCGCCGTCACCGACGATGCTCACGACGTCGAAGGCGACGTCTTTGGCTTTCACTTCGTCGAATTCGGCGAGCACTTCGTCGATATCGACGAAGGAGCGTCTTATGTGCGGGACATAGTCCGTTTTCCCGAGTTGACAATAGACACAGCCGAAATTGCAGGTGTTGCCGCCGACGGGGCTTATGCCTAATGAGACGCCGAGTCTCCGGCTGCCGATCGGGCCATAGACAAAGCGGAAACCTTCCATGAAAATCCCTCCGGGGTCAATCGAGTTTGAAATCGCCCGCGCCGATGAAGCCTTTCATCCGCATGATGAGTTCAATCGCGAAGACGAGAAGGACCGGGCCCGCGAAACAGAGGATGCCGATGATGACAAAGACGTTCGCTTCATGCCCCATGGCATCGAGCACGCCGATTGGCCCGACGAGGCCGCTTGTGCCCATGCCGCTAGCGACGGGGGTGCTTTCCATCCTGAGGGCGACGGTGGCGAGCGGACCGAGAATCGCCGAGGCGATGATCGGGGGAAGCCAGATGACGGGCTTTTTCAAGACGTTCTTGAACTGCAACATCGACGTGCCGAAAGCGGTCGAGAGCACCGTGCCGATGTTGTTGTCTTTGCGGGCCATGACGGCGAAACCGACCATCTGGGCCGCCCCGCCCGCGACGGCCGCGCCGGCGGCGATGCCGGAAAGGCCGATGGAGAAGCCGATGGCGGCACTCGAGACGGGGGATGTGAGGATCATACCCATGACGACGGCGATGACGATGCCCATGAGGAAAGGCTGATAGGTCGTCGCCTGTTCGATGAAGTTGCCGATCTGTGTCATCCCGAAGGCGACGGGTTCACCGATGAGCATCGCGGTTGCGTAGGCGGTCGCCCCCGCGAAAAGGGGGATGAGGATGATGTCGATGGGGGTCTTTTTCCGGAGAATCCAACGCATGGCCTCGATGGCGGCGATCGCGGTGAGATAGGCCACCACCGGATCGAACATGATCGCCGTGGCGATGCCGCCGGCCACGGCGCCGCCGACCAGTTTCAGATCCTTCAGTCCGAGGCTGTGGGCCACGCCCACGCCGATGCCCACACCCAAAAAGCTTTTCAGGATGTCGGCGAGTTCGAAGAGGTGATGCGAATCGAAGGCGATGGCGACCTGTTCGACGATGACCCCGATGATGAAGGTCGCGAAAAGGCCTTTCGCCATTCCGTTCAATGTCTTGATGAAGTATTCGAGCACTTGTCTTTTCTTGGTTGTCTCTGTCATGTTCGCACCTCGCTAGTAGTTTGCACACGTTCACATTCTACCACGAAAAGACGTTTTCCCGAGGAAATCTTTGGAAAACGTCCGCGCTTCAAAACACCTTTTGCAGTTCGGTGATGTCCTCGATGGTGTGATCGGCTTCTTCCAGCTCATCGGAGTCTCCGAAACCGTAACGGGCCGCTATGGTCAAAAGATTGTTCTTGCGCCCCGCTTCCATGTCATGATGACGATCGCCGACGATGGCCATTCTTTCGGGGAAGTCCTTTTTCACGCGTGCCAAGACGAGATGTTTCGCCTCGATGTCGGCGAACGTGTCCGAACAGACCATTCGGTCGAAATAGTCATCCAGGCCGAACACTTTTGCATGGGCGTGCATGTAGTAGTTCTTGCAGTTGCTGATGAAGATGAGTTTGTAGCCTTTCTTCTTGAGGTCGGAAAGGGTCGCCAACGCGTTGTCGAAAAGACGCGCGTGGCCGTCTTCGACGAGTCTTTGCATTTCTTGACCCAAAATGGTCGAGGCTTCGGCCTTGACTTCCTCGGGAAGGTCGGCGCCGAAGATGTCCCACATCTCCTTGGGCGTCATGCCGAGGAATTGGCCGAGTTCCGCATCGGCCCATCTCTTCTCTTCCAGACCGTGGTTTTCCACCAGATGGCGATAGGCTTTGCGGAAAGCGGGGGCATAGACATGGAGGCTGTCGTGCAGCGTGCCGTCATAATCGAGAAAGATCGTTTTGATGTCTTTTTTGTCCATGCTACACCGTCTTCATGAGGTTGGCCATCTCGATGGCGGAAAGTGCCGCATCGAAACCCTTGTTTCCGGCTTTCGTCCCGCTTCTCTCGATCGCCTGTTCAATGGTGTCGGTGGTGAGGACGCCATAGATCACGGGGACGCCCGTTTCCAGCGAGACGCTCGCGATGCCTTTGGTGACCTCGCTCGCCACATACTCGAAATGGGGGGTGTCCCCGCGGATGACGGCGCCCAGGGTGATGACGGCGTCGAAGTTTCCGCTCTTGGCGATTTTTTTCGCCACGAGGGGAATCTCGAAAGCGCCCGGAACCCAGGTCACGGCGATGTCGTCTTCTTCCATGCCGTGGCGGGTCAGAGCGTCCACGGCTCCACTCAGGAGCTTGCTTCCCAAGAATTCGTTGAAGCGACCGACGATGATGTTCATCTTCAGCCCCTTCGCATCCAGTTTGCCTTCAAACTTTTTCATTATTCCTTCTCCTCCTTGATATCGATCAGGTGTCCCAACCGATCCCTTTTGGTTTTGAGATAGCGTTTGTTCTTGATGTTGCCGTCCGTTTGCAGCGGCAAGCGTTCGACAATCTCGAGGCCATACCCCGCGAGACCGCGGATCTTCTTGGGGTTGTTCGTCAGAAGACGGATGCGCCGCACACCCAGATCCCGCAATATCTGTGCTCCGATGCCGTAGTCGCGCATGTCGGCGGGAAAGCCCAAAGCCTCGTTCGCCTCGACCGTGTCGAGCCCCCCGTCTTGGAGGTGGTAGGCTTTGATCTTGTTGATGAGGCCGATGCCCCGGCCTTCTTGGCGCATGTAGAGGAGCACACCCGTGTCTTCTTGCTGTATCCTTCTCATCGCGTTGTCGAGTTGCTCGCCGCAATCACAACGTTTCGAGCCGAAGGCATCCCCCGTCAGGCACTCGGAATGCACCCGGACGAGAATGTCCGCCCCCTCGTAAATTTCGCCTTTGACGAGCGCCACATGGTGCTCGCCGCTCAAGGTGTTCTCGTAGCCGACGAGGCGGAATTCCCCGTGTTCGGTGGGAAGCGTGCTTTCCGCCGCCCGCCGCACATAGATGTCTTTTTGGCGCCGGTAAGCGATGAGATTGGCGATGGTGACCATCTTCAAGCCGTGTTTTTCGGCGTATTTCTCGAGGTCGGGAACGCGTGCCATCGAGCCGTCGTCGTTCATGATCTCGCAGATGACGCCCGCGGGCTTGAGCCCGGCGAGACGGGCGAGATCGACAGCGGCCTCGGTGTGTCCGGCGCGTTTCAGCACGCCGCCCTCCTTGGCGATGAGCGGGAACACGTGCCCGGGTTTTTTGAAGTCGGTGGGCCGCGCTTTGGGGTCGAGGACCTTCTTGATAGTCTGCGCCCTTTCGTAGGCGCTGATGCCGGTTCTCGTCTCGATGTCGTCAATCGATTCGGTGAAGGCGGTGTGCAACTGGTCGGTCTCGTTGTCGACCATCTTGTCGATGCCGAGCTGGTTCAGACGGTTTCTCGTCAAGGGCATGCAGATGAGGCCCCGGCCGTGGGTGGCCATGAAATTCACGGCTTTCGGGGTGACTTTTTCGGCCGCCATGACGAGGTCGCCCTCGTTTTCGCGGTCCTCGTCGTCGACGACAATGACCATCTCGCCATCCTTGATGGCCTTGACAGCTTCCTCTATGGTATTGAATGGCATGCGTCTCACTCCTACTACACTTTTCTTGCTTCGGGTTTTATTGATGGAATCCGTGTCGTTCCAAGAACGCGCGGTCGATTCCCTTGTCGTTGTTGTCGGCTTTTGTGAGGCTTTCCACATATTTGGCGATGACGTCGCATTCGATGTTCACTTTGTCTTTGGCGCTTTTGGCGATGAGAGTCGTCTCTTTTTCGGTATGGGGGATGATAGAGACCGTGAAGGCATCCCCTTCCACCTCGACGACGGTGAGGCTGATGCCGTCCACGGCGATGGAGCCTTTGGCAGCGACATAGCGCATGAGGTTCTTCTCGAGACGGATTGTCACCCGATGGGCGATGTCCGCCCTTTTCTTCTCTACGATCGTGCCGATGCCGTCGACATGGCCGCTCACGAAGTGTCCGCCCAGACGCGAATCCGCGCGGAGCGCACGTTCGAGATTGACTTCTCCGCCCTTCTTTTGGTCAAAAAGCGTGCTTTTTCGCACGGTCTCCTCCATGACATCGGCGGTGAAGGTGTTTTTGGTCATGTCCGTGACCGTGAGACAGACGCCGTCCACGGCGATGCTGTCGCCGATGGCAGTCTCTTCGAGCGCTTTTCGCGCTTCGATCTCCAAACGGAGCGAACGCGGCTTCTTCATCATCTTTTTGATCGTGCCCACCTCTTCGATGATTCCCGTGAACATCATTTGTCCCCTCCCTTGAAGTCGTATGTGACCATGACATCACCATCGAACGTATCGATGGCAACGAATGTGAGTTTCTCGGCATCCGCGACCTTCGCGACACCTTCGCCGCCCACGGGGGTGAGTGCCTCGTTCCCCCCGATGATTTTCGGGGCGATGAACAAATGGAGCCTGTCGACGACCCCGGCTTCGATGAGCGAGGCGTTCAGGAGTGACCCGCCCTCGACGAGGATGCTGTCGATGTTCTCTGCGGCGAGTCTCTTCATGAGCGCGGAAAAATCGATGCCGCCTTCCGTTTCGTCGGCGAAAAGGAGGCGCGCGCCCTTGCTTTCGAAGCCGGCAAGATTGGCCTTTGGCGCTTTCAGGGTGGTGACGATCCAGGTTGCATGGGAAGCGGCCGTATCCAAGACTTTCGCTTCCAAAGGAATCTCGCCGTGGGCGTCGACGATGATACGCACGGGCTGACGGCAGCCTTCCTCATGTCTTGCCGTGAGCAGGGGATCGTCGGCGATGACAGTGTTCGCCCCGACCATCACGGCCGCGAGGCGCGTCCTTAATTCGTGTACGAATCTTCTTGAGGATTCGTTCGTGATCCATTTGGCATCGAGTGTTTTTGTTGCGGTCTTGCCGTCGGCGCTCATCGCCGATTTCATCACGATAAAAGGCCTTCTTTCCTTCATAAAATGAAAGAATATCTCGTTGAGTTTTTGGTTTTTTTCGTCCAGAACGCCCGTCTCGACCTTGATACCGGCTTTTTTCAGCTTTTCCACGCCTTTTTCGGCAACAAGCGGGCTCGGATCCGTCGAGCCGATGACGACGCGCTCGATGCCGCTTTCGATGATGGCGTCGGCGCAAGGCGGCGTCTTGCCGTGGTGCACACAGGGCTCGAGCGTCACATACATGGTGGCACCTTTGGCCCTGTTTTTGGCTTTGTTGAGCGCATTCACCTCGGCGTGCGGTTTCCCCGCGGCTTCATGGAAACCTTCGGCGACAATCTCTTTGTCTTTCACGATGACGGCGCCGACCATGGGATTCGGATTCGTTTTCCCGAGTCCTTTTTTCGCCAGTTCGAGCGCTTTTTCCATATAGTTCCCTTCCATGTCCACCACCCTTGGAAAAACAAAAATGAAAATGCCCCGGATAAACAAATCCAGGGCATGATAATCAGAAAAAGGACACGCATCTTCTTCCATCCAGACTGTGACTGTCGGTATGGGAATCGCACCCATTCAGCTTGCGCTCGCGGACTGTACCGCCGGTCGGGAATTCCACCCTGCCCTGAAGATGTCCACATGTATTATATGCAAGGAATGTGTCAATGTCAACGAAAAAGGCAATCGGGTTGCCAAGAAGTCCTTGCCCGGGCTCGCTCTCTCTCTTCCCTATTCTTCGAGGGCGACGATTTGATCCGTGTCCAGAGCCTCATTCCAGCGAGCATCGTTCCGGTATTCTTTTAGGCTGCATGCCGGCACGTGGACCCTGAGCGATGATTTCGTGCCGTAAAACGGCATGAACATCTCGCTTTCCCATTCGGAAAGGGCGGTGATTCCCTCTTCTGCCGTCCTTTCCACGATGAGAGTCTCCAGTGCGCTCGTGTTCTTGAAGGCTTTTCGGCCGATGGATTCGACATCGGCCGAAAGTGCCACGGTCGCGATGTTTTTTGCATCTTTGAACATCGCGTCGGTGACGGAAGTGGTCTTTTCGCCGATGGCAACATGGATGAGCGCTTCGGGAATCGCGCTCGCGGTGGAGCCGAAATAGGCATATAGTCGCGCGAAGCCGGGAATGGTAAGTGAGGTGAGGTTCTCGGTTCCCGCCAGCGGATGTTTCCCGATAGCGCCCAGAGACGGCATATGAAGCGTTTCCAGACGCTTCATTCCCGAAAGCGCATAATCGCCGACCCCCGGAATGTGCTCCATGGTGAGTTCTATGATTGTGTCATCCCCTTTGAAGGCTTCGGGGCCGAGGCCCGCGATGGGGGCGTGGGTGAAGCGTTTTGGGATATCGAGCCGTTCCACAGCTCCTTCATAGCCGATGATGGTCTGTCTGCCGCCTCTGACGACATAGATGTAACCGTCATGTTCATATTCTCTGTCGCAAGCGGCGAGAACGAGCGAAATTATGGCCATGAGTGCGATGATGACGAGTTTCCGCCATTTTTTCATGTTGTCCCCCCTTTTTGTTGTTTCGGGATTTTGTGGTGGCTATTGTTTGAATGCTTTCGTGGCCGCAATCGCTCTTTGCCAGCCGATAAGGTGGCGTTCGCGGTCTGTCTTTTCCATCTTGGGCGTGAAGGTCTTGTCGGTCTTCCAGATCTTGCGGATCTCTTCCGGCGATTCCCAATATCCCACCGCGAGCCCGGCGAGATAGGCCGCCCCGAGAGCCGTCGTCTCCTGAATCTCGGCGCGGACCACCTCGAGGTCGAGGATGTCGGCTTGGAATTGCATCAAGAATTCGTTGACCGTGGCACCGCCGTCGACCTTGAAGGACCGTATCGGCATGCCGGTGTCTTCTTCCATCGCCCGCAGGACGTCATATGACTGATAACAGATCGCTTCCAACGCGGCGCGGGCGAAGTGGGCTTTCCCCGCGCCCCGGGTCAGACCGAAGAAAGACCCTCGCATGTCGGAATCCCAATGCGGTGTGCCGAGCCCCACGAAAGCCGGCACGAAATAGACCCCCTCGTTGTCTTTGAGGCTCGCGGCGAGGCCTTCGGTGTCCTCCGCCCCGTCTATGATTTTGAGACCGTCTCGTAGCCATTGCACGGCGGAACCGCTCACGAAGACGCTGCCTTCCAAAGCGTAGGTGACCTTTTCGCCAAGACCCCAGGCGATGGTCGTGAGCAGGCCGTGAGCGCTTTCCACGGGCTTTTCGCCGGTGTTCATGAGCATGAAGTTCCCGGTGCCGTAGGTGTTTTTCACCATGCCGGCATCAAAACAGGTTTGACCGAAAAGGGCCGCCTGCTGGTCGCCGGCGATTCCGGCGATGGGGATGCGCTTGCCGAAGAAATGGTGGGCCACGGTGCGGCCGTAGACTTCCGAGGACGGTCTCACCTTCGGCAACATTGTCTTCGGCACACCCAGGATCTTTAGGAGTTCTTCATCCCAGTCGAGTTCGTGGATGTTGTAGAGGAGGGTGCGGGAGGCGTTGGTGTAGTCCGTGACGTGGACCTTGCCGCCCGTGAGTTTGTAGATGAGCCAGGAATCGACGGTGCCGAAGAGGAGTTCGCCGTCTTCGGCCCTTTTTTTGGCCCCTTCGACATTGTCGAGGATCCACTTGATCTTGGTCCCCGAGAAATAGGGATCGAGCAAGAGGCCCGTCTTCTGCTTGAAGAGGGGCTCCTTGCCCGCCTTCTTCAAATCGTCACAGATCTCTTGGCTCTGTCGCGATTGCCAGACGATGGCGTTTTGGATGGGCCGGCCCGTCAACCTGTCCCAGACGATGGTCGTCTCCCTTTGGTTGGTGATGCCGATCGCTTTGATGGAGGCGGGTTTGATATCGGCCTCGACGAGCGCTTTGGCGATGACGGCGAGCACGGAGAGCCAGATCTCGTTGGGGTCGTGTTCCACCCAGCCGGGTCGGGGATAGTGTTGTTCGATCTCTTTGGATACCGAGGAGACGGGATTGCTCTCGGCATCGAAGATGATCGCTCTTGTCGATGTCGTACCCTGGTCGATGGCCATGACATATTCTTTCATGGGAGGGGCTCCTTTCTGTATTGAAGTGGCGGTGTATGTGCCATATTATATCATAAGACGGTCGTTTTCCGGGTCACCGAGAAGGTGCGGATGGAATAACGCGAGCAAGGAGGGAATGGACGTTCAAGCCGCTTGCGCGGCGCTTTTTCCCGCGATTTCGCCAAAAACCAGACAATCCGTGATAGCGACGCTTCCGAGCCGGCTTATTCCGTGGATGCCCCCACAGGCCTCACCGGCCGCATAGAGCCCTTTGATCGGTTGGCCCCTTTCATTGAGGACACGGGCTTTTGCATCGATGGCGAGTCCTCCCATCGTGTGGTGGGTCTTCGGACGGATACGCATGGCATAGAAAGGCGGCGTGGCGATGGGGCGGTTCTCGTTTGTGAGCGGTTTTTGGAAATCCCTGTCATTCTTCTCCCCGACGAATTTGTTGAAACGTCTGACGGTTTGCAAAAGCTCGTCTTCGGGGATTCCCTCTTCTTTCGCCAACACGGCCAAGTCCGGATATTTCCTGACAACATGTTTCGCGAGGGCCTTGCCGATATCGCGGTTGATGGATGTCAAAGCCTCGTGATCGGCGATGGCCACGACTTCTTCTTCGCGGGCGAGAATGGCCTCGGCGACAATACGCCGGTCGGCGAGCTCGTTTACGAATCGTTCAGCACTGTCCTTGCCGACAAGGATTCCCAGCGGCAACGCCACATAGTCGGCAAAAAGCGGTCCGTCACCGAAACCCGCCTCTTCCGGAGAGGTCCACGGGGCCAGTTGGACGTCTTCCATCCCCGAAAGAGCGGCTCCGACATCTTTGGCGGCGCGAAGGATCTCTCCCGTGGCCGAAGCTTTGTTGGTGGTGTCAATGCTTACATCCAGGCGTTTGTCGAAAAGTCTACGGTAGGGGATGTCGGCCGCGAACCCCCCACTCGCGACAACAATGCCCCGCTTCGCCAAAAAGCGTGTCACAGTCTCGGGAGGCGGAGCGTTGAAACGATAACTCGGTGCGCATTCCACACCGGACATCCTGTCTTTATCCGCGAGGAAACGTTTCACATAATGGGCTTTGCGGATGTCGACGCCTTGTTCTTCACACCGTTCTTCCATCCTTTTGATGTAGGGGCGGCCGCTCGGAAGGCCTTCGGGCGAATGCGAGCGGGGAACGCTATGGCCGCCGAAAAGTTCCACTTCTTTCCGGAAAGGTACCCCGAGCACGTCTTTCGCCCATGCGAAAGCTTTGACGGACTCTTCGGCGACAATCCTGACGAGCTCCTCCCTGCAGCCTTCGCCGCCGGCCCTCAGGATGTCTTTTGCCATGAGGGAAGGGGAATCCTCAATGCCCAGATGTTTTTGGAAAGATGTTCCCGCGGCCGCCATCCCCCCGTCACTGATGACGGAGTTGCCGCCGACGGTGCGCATCTTTTCCAGAACCAACACGTCCGCACCTTGTTGGCGGGCGCTCAAGGCGGCCCGTAACCCCGCAAAGCCGGAACCGATCACGATCACATCGAATGACTCTTCACGCATATTCTTCCTCCGGAGATGACTTGGTTGCCTTTATGATAACACATCTTCGGCTTTCTCCGGCCCATCGGCGGAAATCTAGGATGAAGAAATGTGGCGGCCATATTCTTGCAGCTTGTCCGTCTTCCTGCGGTCACCTCGAACGCCTTTGCTCTTCTTCGGGAAAATTTCCGCGAACGCCTTGACAGCGCCACCATTTTTTTGTATGCTTTTATTAGCAAAGGGCGCTATCGAGTGCTAAAAACTATCAAAGACCACATAAGGAGGTTGTGACAAGGACATGCTGAAACCGTTGCACGACAATGTTGTGATGCGTCGGGAGGAGCCCGACAAACAGACCAAGAGCGGCATCATCCTGACGAGCAAGGACCAAGAGTCCCCCAAGACGGCCAAAGTCGTCGCCGTCGGCCCCGGCAAGGACGACAAGTCCATGAACGTCAAGGTCGGGGACACCGTGGTCTTCAAATCCTATGCGACCACGAATCTCGAATTCGACGATGAGGAATACCTCATCATCAAGGAATCCGACATACTAGCGATTGTGGAGGGTGAATGAGTATGGCCAAAGACATCATCTATTCGAAAGACGCGAGAAAGAGGATGCGCGAAGGGGTGGACACCCTCGCGAGCACCGTGAACATCACGCTCGGCCCGAAGGGCCGCAATGTCATCCTCGAGAAAGAATACGGCTCGCCGCTCATCACGAATGACGGCGTGACCATCGCCAAGGAGATCGAACTCAAAGACAAGTTCGAGAACATGGGCGCCAAACTCGTGCAGGAAGCCGCCTCGAAGACGAACGATTCGGCCGGTGACGGCACCACGACCGCCATCGTCCTCGCACAAGCCATGATCCACAACGGCATCCGCGCACTTGACATGGGCGCGAATCCGGTATTCCTGCGTGAAGGCATCGAGAAGGCCGCCAAGGCCGTTTCCGAGAAGATTCTCGCTCGTTCCCGCACCATCGAGACCCGTCAGGATATCGCGAGTGTCGCCACCGTCTCTTCCGGCAGCACCGAGGTGGGCGAGATCATCGCCGACGCCATGGACAAGGTCGGAAAGAGCGGCGTCATCCAGGTGGACGAGTCCAAAGGCTTCGACACCGAACTCGAAGTCGTCGAAGGTCTCCAATACGACAAGGGCTACATCTCCCCCTACATGGTGAGCGACCGCGAGAAGATGGAAGTCGTGCTCGAGAACGCCCACGTGCTCGTCACGGACCACAAGCTTTCCACCATCAAGGATGTATTGCCCGTTCTCGAACAGGTCGTCGAGAACAACAAACCCCTCATGATCATCGCCGACGACATCGAGAACGAAGTCGTGAGCACGCTTGTCGTGAACAAGCTGCGCGGCACCTTCAACGTCGTCGCCACAAAAGCCCCCGGCTTCGGCGACAACCAAAAAGAGATCCTCAAGGACATCAGTTATCTCACCGGCGCGACCTTCTATTCGAAAGATCTCGATATGGACCTGAAAGAGGCCACCATCGAGAATCTCGGCATCGCCAAGAAGGTCATCGTCACGAAAGACAGCACCACCATCCTCGAAGGCAGCGGCAACAAGGAGATGCTCCAAGAACGCATCGACGAGATCAAGAGCCAGATCGAGAACACCACGAGCGACTATGACAAGGAGCGTCTGCAGGAGCGTCTCGGCAAACTCACCGACGGTGTCGCCATCGTCAAGGTCGGCGCCACGACCGAGACCGAACTGAAAGAGAAGAAACTCCGCATCGAGGACGCCTTGAACGCCACCAAGGCGGCCGTCGAGGAAGGCATCGTCATCGGCGGCGGCGCCGTGCTCGTCGATGTCTACAAGGAACTCAGAAAGACTCTGAAAGACGACAATGTCGACGTGCAAAAAGGCGTCAACATCGTCTTGAACGCCCTTTTGAAGCCCATCCGTCAGATTGCCGAGAACGCCGGCTTCGACGGGGACGAGATCACCGAGACACAAATGGCTTCCAAGAAGAAAGACCGCGGTTTCGACGCCCGCGCAGGCCAATGGGTCAACATGGTCGAACGCGGCATCGTCGATCCCACCAAGGTCACAAGAAGCGCCGTTCGCAACGCCGCTTCCATCGCCGCGATGTTCATCACTTCCGAAGTCGCCGTCAGCGAACACGAAGAGGACAAGGACGAAGGCGACCAACAACCCGCCATGCCGCAAGGCATGTATTGATTGGAAAGGAAAGGCCCGGAAAGGGCCTTTCTTCTTTTGAAGGCCAAGAATACGCATCAGACAAGAGGCACCCCCGAGCCGTTCACGGCTCGGGGGTGCCTCTTGTTCGTGTTGTCATGTGGGGATTGCTCCCGGAAGTCGTTTCAATCAGCGTCGGTCTCTTTCTTCGCTGTCTGTCTCAAAGCCTCGGCGAGCTTCTCGGCCGCTTCTTTCGGAATCAATAGAAGGCGTGTCCGGGGCTTTTCGCCCGCTTTGATGCGGAACCGGAAGATGACCTTGCTCAGACCGAACCATCCATAGAATACGGGCGAGAAACGGACCTCTCGGAGCGAGTCCCGCTTATAGGTCACATCATCCTTGAACGTGAGCGTCTCCCCCGCTTTGTCGAGCGTGAGGCGTTCCTTGTCATAGAGGCGGAATTCCCGATAGAAATGGATGAAACTGAGAAGGATGCCCGCAACGATAAGAATCACGTAATTCCAAAGACCGCCGTCGGCGATGAAGTGCCAGGTCCTCTCCTCATCGGTGATGTTCACGACCCGCGCGACCAAGAATATGAGCACCGAGGCGATGAGAGACCCCGCGACGAGCAAGACGAAGAATTGTTTCCGATCCGGTCTTTCTCCTCGGAACGACGTCTTTTCCATGGAGGACACCCCTGTCATTTCTTCTTGTTCCGGATGTAGGCGACCTTGTTCTCGATTTTCACTTCGAAAGCCTTGTGGTTTTTGAAATAGGTGATCGGCCGGACGTTCTTGCCGTAGTTCCTGGGGTGGAAACCCGGGAACTTCTTTTGCAGAAGGTCGGCCACGATGCTCCAATATGCCCAGCCGTCGTCCTCTTGGTTGTTCTCGATGATGTGTTTCAGTTCCTTCTCGATGGTCTCGGGCGGGGTGATGGAACTCTCGGCCTTGTTGTTCGCGGGCTTCTTCCGCTTGCCTTTGGCGGGCGGTTTCTCCTCTTTTTTCACCCCTTCTTCCTTCGCGAGCATCTTGTTGAGATAAGCGAAGGCCTCGCAGGAGTTCACGAGGGAAATCGGGGTCTTGCTCTCGCCCATGCCGAAGACGAACATGTCGTCTTCGCGGAGGCGGGTGACGAGCTTGGTGAAATCGGAATCGCTCGTCACGAGGCCGAATGCGTCCACTTTCCCCGAATAGAGGATGTCCATCGCGTCGATGATCATCGTGAAGTCGCTCACGTTCTTGCCCGCCGTATAGACATTCTGCTGGACGGGGGTGAGGCCGAACTCGTTGATTTTGCCTTTCCAGGCGGAAAGCTGGTCCGTGGTCCAATCGCCATAGACCCGTCGGTAGTTGATCTTTCCGTATTTGTTGGCTTCATCGACGATGATCTCGATGTATTTCGGCGAGATGTTCTCCGCGTCGACGAGCAGTGCGATGTTTCGGTTCTCGATAGCCATAAAACGCCCCATTTCTTATTAGCGGTTATTTTTCATCTTTCGTGCGGTCTTCGATGGTTTCCAGCCATTGTTCGAGGGCATGGTTGAAGTGGCGGGCATTGTCCTGGTTGGCGATATGACCCGCATCCGGTATGGACCTGTAGACGCTTCCCGGGGTCTCCTCATGCCAACGCTGCGCCTTTTCGATGAGCCATTTCTGGTCGTTTTCGCCATGGACGATGAGAAGTGGCGTCTTGATGGCTTCATCAATGCCCTTTCTCGCCGTCTTCAACATCATCCTGAGCATCTTCAGCATGTCTCTTTTCGCCGTGCGCGAGGCGATGCGGTTGATGAGGTAGTCTTGACTCTTCTCCGTGCGGCCGCGGTCCTTGCCGGCGATGATCTTCACGAGGATCTGTTTCGGGATGAAGCGGCACGAGGCGAAAAAGAGGCGGAGCTTGAGATAGTTTCGGAAAGGCAAGGGCTTGTGCAAGGGGGTGCTTCCGACATCGACCACCCCTGCGACATATTCGGGGTGATGGAAGGCGAAATGCTGTACGAGATGTCCGCCCATGGAAAGGCCGCACAAGACCGCCCTCTCGATGCCTCGGGCGTCGAGGAGCTCTTTCACGGTGTCGCTCACGGATTCGTAGCTCATGCCGTTTGTGAAAGTGAACGATTCGCCGTGGTTGGGAAGGTCGAACGCGATTACACGGTACTTTTTGCGGAAATGCACGAGCTGTTTCACGAAACAACGATGGTCGGCCCCGAGTCCGTGCACGAAGACGAGGGCGGTGGATGACCTCGGGCCCTCGTCGCGAAAACGCAAGGGGCCCCGTTTTGTCTTCAAAATCATGCGCGGATCAGTTCAAGAACCTCTGCGACCTCTTGATCACGGGGTCGTAGGTGATGTTCTCCAAGGGGATGTCGTAGTAGAAATGGAGATAGTAGACATCGACGAGATGGGTGTGCACGGTCGCCTGTTTTTCGACCTCACCGCCGGGAAGGAAGGTGTATTTGATATAGGCCATCTTGTTCAAGGTGTAGTCCTCGGTCTCGATGATGATGGGGGTTTGGTTCTGCTTGGCGAAGTCTTTGAAGATGTTGAGCAGATTCGCGTCCAGGTCGTAAAAATCGACGGAAAGCTGCAAGGTCCGGTGGGTGTCGTGCTTGATGGTCTCGGGGAACATCTCCTTCAGGGTCATGATGTCGTAGACCTCGATGTCCTTCGCTCGCAATTCTTCCTGCAACATGTTCCTCGTGCCCCTGTCATCGACGCGTGTCAAGGTGAGATAGGGCGTGAAGACCTCGATGTCGAAAAGGTAGGAGAGGTTGTAGAACTCTTCTTCGGAAAGTTCGTAGAAATAGTCCTCTTCCATGTTCAAAGCGAGCCGCACGACACCGATGATGTCTTCATGCCGCAAATCCTTCTTCCGCTGCATGTCGTCGTAGTCCTGCAGCGTCAAGCCGTGGCGGTCCTTGGCGTTGAAGTCGATGTGGGAAGAGAGGTCCAGGGTGAACTGCGCATCACGGAAGAGAAGCTGATGCGCCGGGGGAAAGCCCGCGGCGGTCTTCTTCCTGGTCTTGGCGCCCTTTCCGACGAGAATTTCCACATAGCGGGGTGTCTGCGCATAGCGCAAGGCCATGTGGAAGAGCGAGAGCCCGAAATCGTTCTGCATGTTTATGGTCCAGCCGCGTTTCAGAAGGAAGGCGAGGACTTTTTGGAAATCCTCTTCGTGTTCGAGATGGAGGATGTTGTGGAAGAGGTCGGTGTTGACGAGGTCGGTGAGGTCCTTCACATCCTCAGACAGATGCAAAAGCGGCGGATGATAGCTCAGAATGTCGTAGAGGATGTCCTTGTCCTTCAAGAGGGGCTTGAACTCCCTTCTGCCGATGAGATACATGAAGACCTCGTAGTTCGCGAGCGCGATGCGCAAGAGTTCGACTTGATAGGCGGGCTCCAGAGGATAGTCCCGATAGAACTGCCGGAAATACTCGCCGTCGTAATGGTCGATCATGTAGGTGTACATCTCGAGGAGATGGTCGGGAGAGAAATCGAAGGTCTCGAGCGCCGTGAGGAGATAATCCTCGCGTTCGAACACCAATAGGACGACCAAGAGGGAAAAGTCCACCGCATTCTTGAAATCGGTGTAATCATAGGTCGCCAGGAGGTATTCATAGATCTCTTCGACATCGTAGGCGATGGCGAGCTCGATGGGGTCGAACATCCTTTCATCCTCGTCAAAGGGTTCATACGTGCGGATGAAGGTCTCGAGGTCGCCCTCCTTTATGGCTTCGGCCCATTCGAGGACCTCGAAGATGTCGCTCGAATAGATGAAGTTCCGGTATGTCGAATACATGTTTCCGTCCCAATCATACATCGTGGATCCCTGTCTTTCGCTTGAGATGTGCGGACCGGATGGATAGCGGTCCGTCCTTGATTCTGTCATTTTCGCGATGCGAAACGCTCAGGGCGTCATCCGGATGCCCGTCAAACGTCTTCTTCATCGTCTTTTTCCGGATCTTTCGTTTCGCTCTCGAGACGTTCCTTTTCCACTTCTTCCATCATCGCGGCGAACGTATCGACGACGTCCTCTGTTTGGGAAAAATCCTTCAATATGCCTTCCAAAGTCGCATCACCCTTCGCTTCTAGATCGTCGAAAAGCAAGATGCCCTTCTCTTCTTCAAGATAGCGGTCCGTGAAGTCGACGAAGGCGATGAGGATCTTCATGATGGTTTTTCCGAGCCCTTTTAGAAGTTTGCCGGCGAGATAGACGAGGTTCAAAGGCAGAAAAAGCAAGAAGACGAGAAAGCTTCCGAGGGTATAGACGCGCTTGAAGGCCTGTTCGGCCAGTATCCTCTTTCTGAAGATTCTCGCCTGGATGCGGATGAACTGGCGGAAAGGCACGAAAAAGAGCCTTTCAAGAAGGAAAGCCGTTCCCGTGAACAGGAAAAGGGCGGTGTTCAAAACGAGGATGAGGGGCGAGAGGAAGATTTTCCCAAGCATCTCCCGACGCTTGTAGTCCTTCATGTCGAGAAGGTAGACATAACTCCTCAATCCCTGTTTCAGTGCGCTCATCATGTCATCACGTCCGTTTCGTAAATCATTATCATTCTACCACAGCGGACATAAAAAAACTACCACGCCTTGCGACGTGGTAGTGGATGTCGCTATTTTTTGTCTTTCTTGAAACACATGAACCAATCGACGCAATACATCTCGTCATCCGCTTTCCCGCTGCGCGCGTTGGCGGTCTCCATATTGCTGGCGGGCGGTACGACAAGATCGTCTCCGGGACGCCAGTCGGCGGGCGTGGCCACACCTTCGGCATCGGTCTTTTGGAGGGCGAGGATGATGCGCTTCAACTCGTCGAAGTTCCGGCCCGTCGAGAGGGGGTAATAGAGGATGGTACGGATCCGACCTTTGGGATCGATCACGAACACGGCGCGCACGGCCTGTGTGCTCGATTGGTTGGGCTGGATCATGCCGAATTTCTTCGCGACGTCCATCTTGATGTCCTCGATCAAAGGGAACTTGACGTCCATGTCCTTCATGCCCTTGAACTCGATTTTTTCCTTGATGGTGCGCAGCCAGGCGATGTGCGAATGCAAAGAATCGATCGAGAGGCCGATGAGTTCGGTATTGAGCGCGCGGAATTCCTCATGCATCTTCGCGAAGGTCATGAACTCCGTCGTGCACACGGGGGTGAAATCCGCCGGGTGGGAAAAGAGGATCACCCATTTTCCTTCGTAGTCTCTGGGGAAATGGATGGTGCCGTTGGTGGTCTTTGCCGTGAATGCGGGCGCCAAGTCACCGATCAAAGGCATGCGGTACGTTTCTTCCGTTTGTTCTTTGTGGCTTTCTTCCATTGGGTTCCAATCCTTCCTATATTTTTTTATGCGTGCTCCTTTTTCTGTCGGTTTTCTCGGCAGGAACCGCAAACTCCCCGGTAGGTGAGTTGCACCTCTTCGACGTGGAACCCTTCCGGATATGTCGCGCTCGGTGCGATGGCGACATCCGTGATCCGGCCGCACACACGGCAGACGAAATGGGCGTGTGGAGGCTCGAGGACGTCATAACGGCGTTCGTTCCGCTCGTTGAAGACGGTGGAGGCGAGTCCCTTCTCTTCGAGGAGTTTCAACGTGTTGTAGACGGTGGTTCGCGAAAGGGTGGGAATGTCATCGATGAGATCCCGATGGATCTCTTCCGCCGTCGGATGGCTTTTCGCCCGCATAAGGTGGTCATAGATTTTCATCCTCGTCAAAGAGGGACGGATATCCTTTTCGAGGAGTTGTCCTTTCACGTCTTTCATGGTTTTTCGCTCCTAAAATGTAATGAATACATATTTAATATAAATCCAAGAGAGGTTTTTGTCAAGAGATGCGGCAGAATATTTGAGCGAAAGCGTAAGGGCTGGTATAATCAATATAGGAAGGACAAGGAGTGATCGACTTTGAAAATCGAGAAAGGGGACAACCGTTTCTACATCCCCGGCAAGGAAGGCACGCTCGCACACATCACTTTCCGCCCGGAGGACAAAAAGACCATCATCGCCGTGTCCACATTCGTCGCTCCTTCCATGCGCGGACAGGGCATCGCGAAGAAACTTCTGGACCGTTTGGCCGAGCACGCCCGGGAAAACAACCTCAAAATCCGCCCGCAATGTTCGTATGTGGTGACGGCCTTCGAGGAGCACGAAGAATACAAGGATGTGAAGGCCGGCTAGCCAGAGACCGTCCTTTGCCCCACGCCTTTCACACTTTATTTCGTGTGCCCTGAGACGCTAGGCATGGCGACACCCACAAAAATCGAATCAAACAAAGACGAGTTTCCTGTCGGGGAAGATTATCAAAAAGGGCCTGCATGCAGAATCGCATGCAGGCCCTCTTTTTATTTTGGCCATTGTCAATCCGCGAGCGCCTCGACGACAACGTTGTAGTCGAGCACGCCGCGCAGACGGCCCTTGCCGTCGACGACCGGAAGGTCGTATTCGGCTTCTTTCAACTTGTGCCAAGCTTCACGGAGATAGGCGTTCCTATAGATCACGGTATCGTCCTCGTTGACGAGTTTGTTGATGGTTTGGCCGCGTGATTTCTGGAGGTCCTCGAAACGGATGTATCCTTGGAACTTCCGGTTCTTGTCGGTGACATAGCAGAAATCCATGTCTCTCTCCTTCAAGGCTTCCCGCGTTTCTTTCACCGAATCGCCGAGTTTGGCGACATAGCCGGGGCGATGCATGATGGAGCGGACTTTCAGGATCCGCGTCTTGTCGACATCGGCGATGAAATCCCGGACATAGTCGCTAGCGGGTTTGTCGAAGAATTCGTCCGGGGTGCCGATTTGGACGATTTCCGCGTCTTTCATGAGCGCGATTCTGTCACCCAGCCGGAAGGCTTCGTTCATATCATGCGTGATGAAGAGGATGGTCCTGTCCATCTCGTCTTCGAGTTTCAGGAGTTCGTCCTGCATGTTGCGGCGGATCAGGGGGTCCAAGGCACTGTAGGGCTCATCCATGAGGAGAAGCTCCGGGTCGTTCGTCAGCGCGCGGGCAAGGCCGACACGTTGGCGCATGCCGCCCGACAGCTGGTTGGGCATGTGGTTCTCCCAACCGGAAAGACCGACGAGGTCGATGGCGTCTTGCGCTGTTTGGCGACGTTTTTCTCTGGCGACACCTTGGACTTCCAGAGGGTATTCGACGTTCTGCATGACCGTGCGGTGGCTGAGCAGGGCGAAGTTTTGGAAGACCATAGAAGCATCGTTACGGCGATAGGATCTGAGTCCAGAGCTCGAGAGCTCCGTCAGATCCTGCCCGCCGACAGTGATTGTGCCGCGGGCGGGTCTGTTCAAGAGGTTCAGCGTACGGATGAGGGAACTCTTACCGCTTCCCGAAAGACCCACGATGACAAAGAGTTCTCCTTCTTCAATCTCGATACTGAGATTTTTGACGGCCACCGTGGCGCCGGTCTCTTCGCGGATCTCGTCAGCGGTCATGTCTTCGTCCAAAAGTTCTATGGCGGCTTTTCTCTGCATCTTCGTTCCGAACACGACACTCATGTTATCAATTTTCACATCTCTGGCCATTTTTGATCACTCCGTCTCCATGGTTTGGTCGAATCGGGCGGTGACACCTTGCAAGAGTCTGTCAAGGATGATGGCCACAAAGACAATGGCCAATCCCGCCACGAAACCGTCGCCCACATTGATTTGTCGGATGGCGATGAGAACTTCCTGTCCGATGCCGCGTGCGCCGATCATCGAGGCGATGACGACCATCGCGACGGCCATCATGGTGGTCTGGTTGAGACCGGCGGCTATCGTCGCCAGTGCTTGGGGCAGTTCGATCTTGAAAAGCATCTGCATGGGAGTGGACCCGAAGGAGATGCCCGCTTCGATGACTTGTTCATCGACATTCTTGATGCCGAGGAACGTCAGTCGGATGAGGGGCGGCACGGCATAGATGGTTGTCGCGAAGACGGCGGGTACGCGCCCGATGCCCAGGAGCATCAGTGCCGGGATGAGATAGACGAACGAGGGCAGAGTCTGCATACCGTCGAGAATCGGCTTCAAGACAGATTCCAACCGGCTTGACTTGGACATGAGGATTCCGGTGGGCAGTCCGATGAGGAAACTGATGAAGACACTGATGAAGATGATGGCCAAGGTGTAGATCATCTCGTCCCACAAACCGCTTACACCGATAAGGAAGAGCAGCAAGGACAGTATGACGCCCGTCTTCACATTGTAGAGTCTCCATCCGGCGATGAACAAGAGGCCGATGTAAAGCCACCACGGCATCACGCCGAGGACGAATTCCACACCGTCGAACATGGTGAGGATGACATCGCGGATGATGTCGAAAAGCCACTCGAATGTATTCGAAAGCCAATCGACAAAGCGGTCGATGTAAACACTGTAGTCGAAATACAGTCTTTCGGGGAAATCACGTATCGTTTGCCACATGGTACATGTCTCCTTTCATGGTTGTCGCCTTCAAGCGGATGTGCAGTAATATTCGGGTTCCGTGTTTTTCCTTAAAACGGCCACGCTCGAGGACTCGCCCGAGCGAGGCCGTTTTAGGGAGCGCAGGCAATCCTTGTCCGGATTGCCTGCGTCAACCTGATTGATAGAATTACTGGAGAGCGTCTCTTACATTGTCGGCGACATCTTCAGGAACCCAGGGGGTCCAGATGTCTTCATTGTTGCGGAGCCACTCTTTTGCGGCTTCCATGGCGTCATCGAGTTCATCCATGAGCACGAGTGCTTCCGAGGTGATGTCCGCAGAGGTCTCATAGTTGCTCAGGAATTCGAAGATTTCCGGATAACGCTCTTCAAAGCCGTCGGTGACGACGACGGTGACCGGTGTGGGCGGAATGTTTCCTGTTCCTTCATCGTAGTCGTACTCGTAAGGATCTTCGAGGAGACGCAGGTCCATTTCCGCATGCGGCCAAGTAGGCGTCCAGTGGTAGCCGACCCAAGCTTCTTCGCTCTCATAAGCGTCGACCAGGGTGACGTTCAAGGTCGCGGTGGATTCGAGAGGATAGAATTCGAAGGCATCACTGAGGTCGCCGTAAATCTCTTCGTTATTGAACTTGTTTTGTAAAAAGTTGGTCGCGGCCCAGCCACTGGGACCACCATGGACGATACCTTTTTCGTCTGCCACTTCAGTACTGTAGAACATCTCCTTGTGCTCGATCAGATCGAACACGGTGTAGATTTCGTAATCATCCTGGAGATAGCCGGGAATCCAGAGACCTTGGAAGTTGTCGTCGAAATTCGTGGCGATTTCATGGTAGTATCCCGCTTCGAGGTCGTCTTGATAGCTGGTCACATTGTCGGACCACATCTCGGAGTTGACATCGATATCACCCGTTCTCAGCGATTGGACCACAACGGGAGTATCCGCTTGGACATCCTCCCATTCGGCACCGTAACCATGTTCGAAGATGAAGCCCATGACACGGTTGTGGAATACCTGGCTTTCCCAGTCGCCTTCAGCCAGACTGATGACATCTTCTTCTTCTCGACATGCAGCAACCGTGAAAGCCAGTGCTATGCCGACAAAGACGATGGAAAGTTTCTTGATAAAGTTTTTCACAATCATTCACTCCTTTTCTTTTTTTACAACCCTGATATTAACACAGGGTTGTCAGTTTGTAAAGTTTTACAACCATCAGGGTTGTATTTCCATAAACGCCTAATTCAGGCGGTTCATGAGCATTTTGACGTCAATCTTCTTCCGGTTTGAACAATGAAAGTGTTTTCTTCTTCACGTTTTCATCGCCGAGGACGTAAAGGATCATTCCCGCTTCCAATGGCATATTGGGATTCGGGGCCTGATAGAGCTGTCCTTCGGCTTCGATGGCGAGCACGAGACCGTGGGTCTCGCCCCAGAATTTCAACGCTTTCAGACTTTTGCCGAGGTTCTTGTCGGTGTCTCGGAGACGTAATGTGAAGAAATCGAAGGGGAAGACATCGCTTTTCGCGGTCTCGAGGAGTCGCTTGATCCTCCTTTGCAGGACACTTTGGATCCTTTCCGATTCCTCGAGGAGTTCCAACGTGTCGGAAAAGAGTTTGTGGGCCTCGCTCTGGCTCCGGTATTGTTCGACATACATCTCGGCCGCGTTCCTTGAGAGGACATAGATGCCGCTTCTTTGCTTGACCTGTACGACGCCGAGGTTCGCAAGCAGTCGCATCGCTTTGCGGATCGTCTCGCTCGAGACTTCGAATTCACCCGCGAGCATCGACCGGCCGCGCATTTTATCGCCTTCGTCGAGTTTGCCCGCGACGATACGCTTGGCGATCTCGTAGGCGATGGTCTGATAACGTGCTCCATTTTTGGTCACTCCGACCACCTCGCTTTCTATACAACCCAAGATTACCACAGGGTTGTCAGAAAGTCAACCCACATAATGAATATGGGTTGTCAGATGCGGGGCGAATTTACCAAAACGGCTTCATCAAGAGAAAAAGAGGCAAGAAAAAAGCCCCTCGCGAGGCTTCAGAGCACCCGGATGTCGACAAGATCGCAAAAAGCGAGGGGGGCATCGTCGATGAAAAGGAGCCTTTGTTCCCTGTCGATGCCGGAAAGGTGTCCCGCGATCTTTCTTCTTCTGCCGTTTTCGAAATGGAGGACGCGCAAGGGCCTCTTTTTCATCCACGCCTCCTCGACGGCGTATTGCATGGCGGCGCACTGGTCTTCGCTCAAGCGGGGACGATCTTCTTCCGCCATCCGCGTGTGGAGGTCGGCGTGGTATTCGGCTTGCGCCTCCAGCGCCTCGAACGGCAGCCACTTCAACATGCCGCGGTCGTGGTAGGTCTCACTCACGGTGACCACCCACGAGATTCGCCCGTCTTTTTGCCGTGCCGGCGTCGAAACAGGAAGAAAGCCGCAAGACCGCCGCCTTGCCGAAACGTTTTCTCACGCTGTCCAGAGTCTCCATGAGTCTTTTTTCCCTCTCTTTGCGCACATGGTCTTGAAAGAAGGAAAGTTGCGTGAAGGGGCGTTTCTTGGAGAGGTTTCCGGCGCGGATCGCGATCTTGCGCACGGGAGCATCGTCGTAGTGTCTCTCGAAGAGGGTGAGGCAGGCTCGGCGGATGTCTTCGGCGCTGTCGGTGGGCGCATCAAGGGTCAACTGCCGCGAGAAGCCCCCGGGGGCGACTTTGCTGTAGGAGACGGAAAGATGGATCGTTTTCGCCTCTTTTTGGAGGAAGCGCAGCCTTTCGGCGGTGTCGTCCGTCATCTCGAGGATGAGGGTGAAGATGTCGGGTGCGGTGTAGTCCCGAAAAAGCGTCTGGCCTAAACCTACGCTCTTGATGGGAGAGCGGGAATGGTCGATGGGCTCGCTTATCATTGATTGGTCGATGCCGTGGGCGTGGAAGAAAAGCTCCGAGCCTTTCACGCCGAAGAATCTCTTCAATTTCTTCTTGTCATAGCGGGCGATATCGCCGACAGTGAAAAGGCCGAGGGCGTTCAGTCTCCTTTCCATCCCCGGCCCGATGCCCCACATCTTCGCCAGGGGTGAAAGGGGCCAGAGGTCCTTTTCCACATCGTCATAGTCCATCATCGCCAGGCCGGAATCACTCTTTTTGGCCTTGAGGTCGAGGGCGAGCTTGGCGAGGAGGAGGTTCTTGCCGATGCCCGCGGCGGCGGGGACCCCCGTCTTGTCGCGGATGTCGCGGATGATCCTTCCGGCGAGCGAAAAGATGTCCTCTTGATAATAGCTCTTGTAAGCGGTGAAATCCAAGAAGGCCTCGTCCACGCTGTAGATGTGGAGGTCCTCGGGGGCGACGTAGGAGAGATAGATCTTGTTGACCGCTTGCGCGACCTCGAGGTATTTCCGCATGCGGGGGCGGGCGATGATGAGGTTGTCGATCTTCGGAAGTTCATAGAGGCGGAAGCGCCCCGGCAGACCCTGCGCCTTGAGAAAGGGACTCACCGCGAGGACGATGGAGCCTTTGCCGCGCGACTCGTCGGCGACGATGAGCGCCGTTTCATAGGGGTCGAGACCTCGTGCGGCACACTCTACGGAGGCATAGAAACCCCGGAGGTCGACACAGAGGATGTCGCGAAAGATGCGGTATTCTTCCATGGGGACCGTCCCTCCGAAAAAAGGATGATTCCATTGTAGAACGAAATCTTCTCGGGATAAACTCTTGACAAACGCAGGGATTTTTGAAAGAAAAGAGCCGTCTCGCTCGACGGCTCTTTGGAATTTTTCCGTTTTCTATTTTTGGCGGTTTTCTTGCAGACGTTTTTGGAAAAAGAAGGGCAAAGGGCTTTCCGTGGCGATTTTTTCGCCGGTGTCGGGATGGGGGAAAACGAGCCGGAAAGCGTGCAGGAACTGTCCGTGGCGGGTATCGGTCTTCTTTCTTCCATAATGCGGATCCCCCACGACGGGATGGCCGATGTAGTCGAGATGGACCCGGATCTGGTGGGTCCTCCCCGTCTCGAGGTCGAGACGGAGGAGCGTCTCTTTCTCGAAACGTTCCTTCACGGTGAAACGGGTAACGCTCGCTTTGCCTTTGGCGGTGACGGCCATGAGATGGCGTTTCTTCTCGTTCCTGCCGACGGGGGCGTCGATCTTTCCCCTTTCATGCGGGACGAGGCCCTCGACGAGGGCGAGGTAGGTTCGTTCCACCGTCTTTTCCCTGAGGTCCGCCTGGAGTTTCTCGAGCGCGCGATTCGTCCGCGCGACAAGCAAGAGCCCGCTCGTCTCCTTGTCGAGGCGGTGGACGATGCCCATCCGCTCGGGAGCGGGGAATTCCTCTTGAAAATAGGGTAGGAGCGCGTGCAAGAGGGTGGTCTCATCCGCGGTCTTCGCCGGATGGACGATGAGTCCCGAAGGCTTGTTCACGACGAGAACGGCCTCATCCATATAGACGATCTCCAAGGGCAGGGCCCGGGGCCGCAAGGGGATTTTCTCTTCTTTCAAGACGAGGATGCGGACCTCGGTCCCTTCCGGAAGACGGTCCTTGCCTTGGGGATTGCGGCCCTCGACTTCGACGAGGCCTTTTTCGAAGAGTTCTTGCACCTTCGTGCGCGACCAGGAGGGGAGGAGTCTCGCGAGAATCCAGTCGAGCCGTTTTCCCGCATGCTCCTTGGGAATCCTCACCCGTTTCTCATCCATGATTCGCTTCTCCTCTTTTCTTTTCGAAGAACAAGAGGTCGACGGTGAAGAGCGCGACTCCCACCGTGAGGCAGATGTCGGCCACGTTGAAGGCGGGGAAATTGTAGCCGAAGATGTGGAAATCGAGGAAGTCCACAACGTATGTCTCGCCTTCTTCATTCATGCGGAAGAGCCGGTCGATGAGGTTGCCCATACTTCCCGAGACCAAGAGCAAGAGTCCTGTGGAATAGAAGAATTTCGTCCTAAAACAGGCCTCCCGGAAAAGATAGAGGAAAAGGGCGAGCGCCACGAAGGTGACGATGACGAGGAAGGTCTGGTTCCCCGCGAGGATGCCCCAGGCCCCTCCCGTGTTCCGTTTGTGGACGATGTGGAAGAAACCCTCGACGACGACAAAGCCGTCTTGGTGTTCGATCGCACTTTCTATCAGCCATTTCGTGAACTGGTCCATTCCCACAAGCAAAGCGAAGACGCCCCCGGCGGCGAGCAAGGTCCTTTTCATCCTGCCACCCCCAGGAGATATGCTGGGAGGATGACACGGGACAAGGCGATGCCATAGGCGAGAAAGAGCCAGACCAAGCCGCCGGCGATGATGATCATCCTTCTTCGCAAGAGTTCTTTCTTGTCGGGGCGATAGATGATGAGCGTCTTGTGGTAGAAAAAACTCAAGAGTACGCCGTACACGACGGCGACGGATATGATAAGAACAGCCCAGAGCAGGATCAGATTGACGAAAATGAAAAGGAGATTCCCGAGAAGAAGGAAGAACGGAAGGACCGGGAGCGAAGCGAAAACGAAAGCGGTGAGGGCGCTTTTCAATCGCATCGTGCGTGGGAACTCATCCCGGTAGCGTTTGGGCTTCTTCTCATTCATCGTTATCGCCTCCAATCTTCCTGAGATGGTCGATGGCCTCTTTCATACTCGACACGGGGACGATATCCAGCGCGAAACCGAATTCGTCACGCGTCTCGAGAGCTTCGGTGTAGTTGGCATCGTTTTCCAAAGAAGGCAAAGGGACGAACATGACATCCGCACCCTTCTGTGCGGCGGTGATGACCTTCTCCCGCACACCGCCGACGAGACCGACATTCCCATCGGCGTCTATTGTGCCCGTGCCGGTGATGATCCTCTCGCCGGAGAGGTCCTCGCCGGTCAGGGCGTAATGAAAATAGAGGGCTTGCATGAGACCGCCGGAGGGTCCGCCGACGAAATCCGTCCAATCCCTCCTGAATATGATTTCGGGGTGGATACTGCCGTAATCGATTTCATAGCCGTCGACAAGCGCGAGGCCGAAAACGCATTCTCCGTCTCCAACTTCCACCTTCCTCATCTTTATCGTGCGGGGTTCTTCTTCGCGCGCCTCGTCTTGGACGACAAGCTCGACTTCCGCTCCGCAAGGAGCTTCCATGAGGGCTTGTCGGACGTCTTCTCTTCCGTTCACACTGAGAATTCTCTCCCCGGCGGCGATATCTTCATGGGTGGCGCTTCTGTATACCGCGTTCACGCGTGTGTATGTAGTGTATTCGACTTGCATGTCGAGTTCTTTCAAGGTCGCGATCATCGCGGCCCTAAAAGAGAGTCGCCGTTGGGCCTGACCGGTTTCATAAGGGTTGCGGACACGGCGTTCGACTGGCGGAATATCATCCAAACGGAGCGTTGTCGACACCCTTCCCATGCCGTATTGGAACAGGGTCGGTCTGTCGAAACTCATGACGAAGATGCTGTGATAGGGGTTTTCTGTCTTCCATTCCCGGTTGATGGAAAGGAAACCTTCCGTCGCGGTGATATTCCCCGGGGCGATGATACGCGCCTCCATCGGGAACAAAAGGACCACGAGACCGGCGATATAGGGAATCGCGAGGATGAGAAAGAACTTCTTCGCGCGTTTGAACATCTCAAGCATGGGTGATCGCCACCGTGACTTTCGGCATCTGCCGGAGTTTCACACCGGCATCCTTCAACATCCGCATCGAGGCTTGGACACTTTCGGCTTCTTGGTATTTGTTCTCGACATAGACGATTGTCTTGACGCCGCTTTGGATGATGAGTTTCGCGCATTCGTGACAAGGAAAAAGCGTCACATAGAGGGTCGTGTCGTCAAGCGGCACGGTGCTGTTCAGGATGGCGTTCGGCTCCGCGTGCACGACATAGGGGTATTTTGTGTTCAGAAACTCCCCTTCGCTCTCCCAGGGGTAGGTCTCGTCGTCGATGCCCACGGGGAAGCCGTTGTAGCCGATGCCGACGATGCGTTTTTTTGCGTTTACAATGCACGCGCCTACTTGCGTGGCGGGATCTTTACTGCGAAGGGCCGACAGGGCGGCAACGCCCATAAAATACTCGTCCCAGGAAATGTAATCGCTGCGTTTCATCTTCTCACCTACTTCACGTTTTTGACGCTAGACAAGTTGATGTGACAATAGCCATTCTCGTGTTTGTCGAGGTAGTCTTGGTGCGCTTCTTCGGCTTCATAGAAAGGGCTGTCCCGTTTCACATCAACGTGGATGGGTCGGGTGTGTTTCCTCCGCAGTTCCTTGAGGTACTCGGCAATCACGTTGTCATCGCGCTCATGAAAATTATACATGCCGGTGCGATATTGCATGCCGATGTCGGGACCTTGGCGGTTTTTGAGTGTCGGATCGACGATGTTGAAAAAATGCTCAAGCAACGTATAAAGCGACACGATACGCTCGTCGTAGACGACGCGAACGGCTTCGGCGTGGCCGCTTCCGGCACACACTTGGTCGTAGGTTGGGTTTTTGGTTGGGCCGTCAACGTAACCGACGGTGGTGTCTGTGACGCCCTGCACAAGCTTGAAGTAGGCTTCAACGCCCCAAAAACAACCGCCGGCAAAATCGATGCGTTTCATCACAAATCATCCTTTCCGATGAGGTGGTTTACAATCCTTGATGCGGCCACCAAGCCTGCCGCAGGCGGCACGAACGGGCTTGAGGCGGGATAGGGAAGCGAGTTGGGTGTCGGTGGTTCAAGGCTGAAGACGCAGGGCACACCTGCGGTGATGCCGATGCGGCGAAGGCTTCCCCGCATCACCCGAGCGAGCGGGTCGTGGGTGACCGAGAAGAGATCGCCGACGCGAATGGCTGTGGCATCAAGCCGATTGCCTTGGCCACAACTCGTTAAAAGCGGTATGCGGTGAGCACGGCACTCGCGCACCAAATCAATTTTAAAGGTCACCGTGTCAATGGCGTCGAAGATGACGTCAGGTGTGGCGTCAAAG
>PWYL01000011.1 GCA_003568315.1 Mollicutes bacterium
GGTCTTCAAGATGTTGAGAGAGGTGCATGATCATCTTGAAACCGGCGGTTGCCCCTTCGTCATCGATGTCTCACTATCGAACACGTGCGGAAAATGAGAAGATGAGAAAAAGACTCTGCAGACCCGGCCTCGGCCGGGTCTTTTGTTGGATTCCTCAAATCGTTTGACAAATCCATGGTTGGGATGTAAAATGAAATTGAAAAGGGCATATGCCCAAAAAGGAGGGATGACAATGCCCGGAAGAGACCGCAAGGGACCAGAAAGTCAAGGCCCCGCCACAGGCAGAGGGCTCGGCTCCTGCACGGGTGTGAACGCACCGATGGCGGATGGAGCCTACGGACGTGGCTACGGTTACGGCAGACGTCGCCGTGCCCGGTATCGTGTTGTCGATGTAGACTATGCGAGAAACACCTCCGCCGAGCGCAAACGGATGTTAGAAGAACAGAAGAAGGCGATTGAGAAAGAACTCGAGGCGCTCGAAGACGAGAATGACGAAACCGAATGAAGCCAAGGCGGCATAAGCCGCCTTGGTGTCTGTCAAAGGAGATGGATCATGCCCAGACCCCGCAAGAAGAGGTTCGTGTGCAGTCTGCCCCATGCTCGCCAATTCGGCCCTGTCGGCAATCCCGACAGGGAATACCTTTCCCTACAAATCGAAGAGTACGAGGCCATACGACTCATCGACCATGAGCATCTGGACCAACAAACAGCGGCCGAACGGATGAACATCGCCCGGACCACCCTCCAAAGGATCTATCACAGCGCCAAGCAGAAAGTCGCCGAGGCGCTTGTGCACGGCAAGACCCTGGACCTTTCCGGCGGTGATTACATCCTTTGCGACGGCAGCCGCCGCTTCCGTGAATGCGCCCCTTGCCAGCGCAGAAAGAGAGGGCGTAGCCGAAGGGGAAGAAACCGCCAAGACCAAGAACAAAGAGAGGATGAATCCGAATGAGAATCGCCATGCCCGTGGAGTTCACATCTCCGTCACCTGCCAATGAAGTCGCCGAGAATTTCGCGCGCGCCCAGACGTTCGTGATATGTGAGACGGAATCGGAAAAATGCGAGATCGTGAAAAACAGCGCTCAAAATACGACAAGCGGTGCCGGGGTGAAAGCGGCACAGATTATCATCGACCAAGATGCCGATGCCGTGATCGCGAGAAGAATCGGCGAGAACGCCTTCGACATCTTCAAAGAGGCCCACCTTCCCGTCTACAAGGCGGAATATGTCACCGTGGAGGAGAATCTTGCCGCATTTTCCCGTGAAACCCTCCCTCTCTATGTGAGTCCGTCTCCGAAAGGCTACAGGAAAAGACGGGGGCGTCCGGTTTGAACATCGCCGTCTTGAGCGGCAAGGGTGGCGCGGGAAAGACGTTCGTCGCCGTGAACCTCACCATGGTAGTTCCCCACGCCCTCTATGTCGATGCCGATGTGGAAGAACCGGACGGCCGGTTCTTCTTTCCCGCCGACAACCTTGAGGCAAAAGACGTCACCGTCGGTGTTCCCGTGGTCGATCCGCATCTTTGCACGGGGTGCAGGAAATGTGTGGACTTCTGCCGGTTTCATGCGCTCTCCTTCATCAATGGTGCTGTCCGCACTTTCCCGAAACTCTGCCATGCTTGCGGCGGCTGCATGCTGGTCTGTCCCGAAGGAGCCATCACCGAGTGTCGAAAACCGGTCGGCAGGATTCGTGCGGGACGTTACTTTGACCACCGGCTCCTGTTCGGCGAACTCATCCCCGGAGAACAGACCGGCGTTCCCGTCATCGAGGAATTGCTGGCGGACATCGGGGAAGTTGAACATGCGATCATCGATTGCCCGCCCGGCGCGGGCTGTCCGGTCACCGCATGCGTGCAAGCGACGGATTATTGTCTTGTCGTCATGGAACCGACCCGTTTCGGCGTGCATGATTTCATCGCGACGGAGCGTCTTTTGAAAACGCTGGGAAAACCCTACGGCGTCATCCTGAACAAGTCCACGTCCGCGAGCACCCCCGGAGGACAGTACTGTATCGACAATGCCCTGCCCGTTCTCGCTCGCATCCCCTATGATCCCGCCATCGCTTCCATCCACTCCGAAGGGAAGCTCGTCGTCGAGGAAAATGAGGCCCAAGGTCACAACTTCATCGACCTCCGGGAACGCTTGCAAAAGGAGGTGGGCCGATGAAGACCCTCGCCGTCTTGAGCGGCAAGGGCGGAACGGGCAAGACCACCGTCGCAAACGCCCTCATCCGTCTTGCCGGAGCGAAAGCCTATGCCGATTGCGATGTCGAGACCCCGAACCTCCATCTTCTCTCGGGAGCGCCGCCACTCCGTGAAGTCTTCGATTATCACGGCATGGACAAGGCGTTCATCGACGATTCTCTCTGCACAAGATGCGGACTTTGTGAAAAACACTGCCGTTTTCACGCCGTGAAAAGAGAAAAAAGGGTTTATCTGATTGATTCTGCCGCTTGTGAGGGCTGCGGAGTCTGTGAATACGTCTGTCCTGCGGACGCCATCACTATGCGCCCATCCAAAGACGGGGAAGTGTGTCTCCATCAAAACAAAGATACATTCGTGACGGCCCGTTTGCGTCCCGGCGCCGCCACGAGCGGACTTCTCGTCACGGACGTGAAAGCGAGACTCGAGACAAGAACGAAAGAACCCATGGCCATCCTCGATGGTCCCGCAGGGATAGGCTGTCCCGTCATCGCCACGCTGGCGAGAGTCGCGATGGCGCTTCTTGTCGCCGAGCCGTCGGTTTCGGGTATCGGCGATCTGAAACGGATGGCTGCGACCGCGCAAGGATTCGGCATCCCCCTCGCCATCATCGTGAACAAACATGACATGAACGCTTCCCGGACCCGCGAGATTAGAAGATACGCAAATGAAGAAGGTCTTTTCTTCGCCGGCATGATTCCCTACGACAAAAGGGTCGTCGAAGCTTTGGACAAAGGCGGAAGCATCCTCGATGTCCCCGGCAAGACAAGCCGGGCCGTACGCAAAGTGGGCGGCACCGTCTTGCGTGAATTCGACAAGGAAACGAAAATGGACGAATCGACAACAAAAAAACATGGACCACAAAGAAAGGAAGGTTGACGAACATGCGCATCGCCATCGCTTGCGACAAAGAACAAGTGGCCGATCATTTCGGCGACTGCGGCTGGTTCCTCCTGCATGACACAAAAGAAAAAAAGGCGGACAAGGTTTCGCGGAGAATGCTCGACAATCCCCGACACACCCGTGGATTTTTGCCCGACTATCTGCAAGCGGAAAAGGTTGATGTCGTCATCGCCGGCAACATGGGCAAAAAGGCCGTGGCACGTTTTCAAGAGAAAGGCATCCGGGTCGTGATCGGTGCGAAAGGAGACCCCGAGACAGTGCTTGCCGCTTTCCTTTCGGGCAA
>PWYL01000042.1 GCA_003568315.1 Mollicutes bacterium
CACGGCATCCTCCCCCGCCACAAGCGTGAAGCTCGCTCCGTCATTGATGCCCGAGGCGTTCCCCGCTGTCACGGTGCCATCCTTCTTGAAAGCCGGGCGCAACTTGCCGAGCCTTTCCAGGCTGGTCTCGCGATTGATGTGTTCATCCGCGGAAAATACAAAATCGCCCCGTCTCGATGTTACGGTGATCGGAACGATCTCCGCCTCGAAACGCCCCTCGTCTTGAGCCTTGGCGGCTCTCTCATGCGAGGTGAGGGCGAACTGGTCTTGTTCTTCTCTTGTGATCCGGTGTTTTTCGGCGATGTTTTCCGCGGTGATACCCATGTGGACGGCGCCGAAGGCGTCCGTCAAAGCATCGTCGACCATGTGGTCTTTGACCTTGAATCCCCCGAGCTTTTGCCCTTTGCGCAATCCCGCAGGCAGAATGTGGGGCGCTTGGGACATGGATTCGACGCCACCGGCAAGAACCACATCATGCCATCCGGAACGGATGTTCGCATAGGCGTTCATCACCGACTTCATGCCCGAACCGCAGACCATGTTGACGACGTAGGCGGGGATTTCTTCGGGGATGCCGGCCTTGATGGAGATTTGTCTGGCCAGGCCTTGTCCGAGACCGGCGGGAAGGATGTTGCCGACAATCGTCTCATCCACCGTCTCAGGCTTGATGGAGGCTTCCTCGAGCACGGCTCTCGCGACTGTCGCGCCATATGTGGCGGGATGCAAGCCGGAAAGCGAACCCATGAAACCGCCGATGGCTGTCCGATTCGCCGCTGTCACATACACCTTTTGCATATTTTCTCTCCTTTATCGAAAAAATATTTTCAACTTGCCAAAAGGGGCGTTATCAAGTATACTTGCGGTGAAGAGGTGTTCAGTTTATGAATACTAATTCACAAACTGAATATATGTTCATGTTAGCATAAAGCGCTTTCACTGTCAATAAAAAACGAGGTGACCAGTATGCACCCTCAAATCAAAGAACCGACCACACGCAATGCCATAAACACCTTCAAAGCGATCGAAGATGCGGCCTTGGAAGTTTTCTACAAAAACGGCTATCACGGCACCACCATCGCCGACATCACCAACCGGGCGGGTGTCGCCGCGGGAACGTTCTACCTCTACTTCCCGAGCAAACTCGTCCTCTATCAACACATCCTCATGAGTCTTTCCCACGACATCCGCAAAGAGATCGCCTCGAAGGTGAACGAAAAAGAGACACGCTATGAGAAAGAACGCGAAGGTATCAAGACGTTCATCAACTACGCTTTGGAGCGACCCGAGATGTACAACATCATCTGGGAATCCCTCTATATCGACCGGGACCTCTTCCGGGATTATTACATCTCTTTCGCGGGACGCTATAGAAAGGGTCTGAACCGGGCTGTCGAAGAGGGAGAAATCCGCTCTCTCGACACCGAAGTCGTGAGCTATGTCCTCATGGGCATCACGAACTTCATCGGACTGAAGGTCGTGATGGACCTCGGCGAAGAGAATGAAGATGTGGACGCCATCGTTGATGTCGTCATGGAGATTCTCGAGAAGGGACTCTTCCGCAAGCGACAGGATCCTTCCGCACAATGAGTATCCGCTTGCATCCTCATCATCCATGAACCCACCATCGATGACATCACCAACCGCATCAAAAAAAGCCGTCCCTTCCTCAGATAGGGACGGCTTTTTTAGGATGCTTCGGCATGAGTTCTCTTTCCTCAGGGCTCTAGGCGCTCACGCAGTTTCTCGATAGCCTCATCAACGGAGTAGAGGCCGTCATAGAAGTGTCCGAAGACTGTCCCCGCTCTACGATGTGCCACTTCCGAGGTGATACGACCCGTGAAGACAGGGTCGAAGGCATAGTCGTCCATCTGTTCATGGGCCACCCGGAATGTCAAGGCGCGGAGGATCTCTTCTCGGTCCTCGTCGATGTCTTCTCCCGCTTCGTAGCGGGAGGCGATGTCGAGCAGTTCTTCAAAGCGGTCGTTCGCGAAGGCCGATTGTCTCACGGGTAAGTGGCCGGTCTTTTCGGTGAAGAAGGCGTTGTTTTCCGCAGTGGTCAAAAAGTCCATGAGGAACCAGGCGGCGAGGCGCTCCTCTTCTGTCGTGTCGGCCATCATGGCGATGCTCGGACCGCGATATGTTGCGGTGCGGGGACCTTCGCCCTCGGCATGTTTTTGGATGATGGGTATGACGCCGACCTCGAAATCACCGAAGAAGCCGTCGCCATCGGAGATGTGAAGGTGGGGGGAGGCGCCCCAATCTTGGCTCATGAGTGTCCTTCCCTCGGTGAAGGGGATGAAACTGTCTGATTCGTCCCATGCGTAGGGAAAGGAGAGGGTGTCATCGGCGAAAAGGCCTTGGAGATAGCGGAGCATGTCTTGCTTGATCGTATCATCGATGACGATGTCACCATCCGGGGTGGTGAGGGGGCTTCCCCACTGACGGAGGGAAGCGAGAAAGAACCTTTCCGCGGAAGCGGCCGTGACAAAGTGCGGATTCACGAAGTCCGCTCTTTTTTCGGGAAGGACCAAGGCGTCCTTGGCCGCATCCGTCCATTCGATTCCGGCGGCGAGGGATTCGATCTCATCCCAGGTCAACGCTTCGTCCAAGTCGAAGTCGATACCGAAATAGTCGAAGACGGTCTTGTTGTAGTAGAGGACTTCCGGCGATTTCGCGAAAGGCAGGGCGAAGGTATGCGAAGGAGAGAGGCTTTGGCTCTCGGCGAGAAAGTCGGGGACGAAATCGTCGGTGTCTGTGCCGAAGCTTTGATGGTCGATGTAGGAATCGAGTGGTACAAGGGCGTGGCCTTGGAGATATAGGGAGAGGTTGTAGGGATCGTCGATGACGATGTCCGGCATCACTCCGGCGACGATGCCTTCGATGACGTCTCGACGAAGGTCTTTGTAGGTGCCTTTCGATTCCTGGGTGATGGTCACATTCGGATGGAGCTTCTCGAACTCGTCGAAAAGCTCCTGCAGCAACGCTTCATCCCGGGGCCCGAAGGCATGCCGGACGGTGAGGGTGACCTCTTTGTCCAGCAAATCTTCATAGGAGACAAAGAGATAGTGGAGAGTCAAGGATTCCTGCACGCGCATACTCGGATCGAAACGCTTCTCGAATTCGCTGTCGAGATAGATGCCTTCGAGATGGTAGTCGTCTTTTTCCACCTCGGGTACATCGATTGTGTCACCGAAACCGACTTGCATGTCGGGGACTTCTTTCGCCTCCCCGGTATCGAAACTGACGGTGAACTCTTTGTCCCAAAGGGCGGAGAGTTCCTGGGAAAAAAGGGTAAGGTCGTCTTCGGAAAAGGTGAAAGTGAGCTGGTCGAAAAAGATGGGATCGTCATCGAAAAATTCTTCCATCTCCTCGAGGACGAGGTCCATTTCTTCATGCCATTCCGCCTCCATCTCGCGGAAGTCCTCTTCAACAGAAAAGATTTCCCATGTCCGGTACGTGTCGTCGAGTTCTTCCGGCAAGGGGAAAGCGAATGCGTCTTCACCCAAAAGCCCGATGGCTTTGTGGTCGATGACGTATTTCTCCGTTTCGGCCGCGGTCTTTATCCTCATGAACGAAACATGAATGTAGGCGCTTGCGGACTCGCCTTCGTGGAAACCTCGACCCTGGATGGCTCTTGTCTCCATGTTCTCGATCCGGAAATCGTCATCGAGATCGAAAGAGATGTCTGTGAGATACTCGAGCAAGTTCTTTCTGAGATGTGTCTCGACATAGGTGCAAAAAACGGGCACGAGCACATAGTCTCGATCCACATCTTCCAAGACGGTGAAGACATCGTTCGTGCCTTCCTCTTTCCAGCCCGCAAAGAACATTCCTTCTTCGGGGTCCGACTCGGGGAGTTGGAGAGAGTCTCCTTCGGAGATCGTGGCGCTCTCCGGAGCGTCTTCTTCCGGCAAAAACTCCACGGTGAATTCCGAAGGGCCGAGGGTATCACAAGCAGCAAACAAGAAGATGGAACCGATCATGGCGAGAAGGATTCCCAGATGTTTCCATGAACAAGACAATGTATCATCCCTTTCTATGGTTTTTGTCATCCTCATAGAAAAGCCTATACAATACGCCTCCGTGTTCGCCGGTTGCGTTGTACAGGCATTTGTTTCGTCCGGGGAAAACAAGTGGTCTTCATAGAAATCCCCTTCCTTCCGTTATGTCAAGATGACATTTCCTCTTCATTCTACTACGAGGTCTGCCGGATTGGAACGCACAAACCGAATTTCCTTGCATCCTGCAAAAATCTCACAGGCTGCTGCAATGCCCGGTGGACATCCAAAAACAAGGTCAAGGACGTGGGATTGTCTTTGGGCAATGGCAGCCGCCCATGATGCCTCATGGTCAAGGATACATCCAAAAACGCCTCCATCAGTCATTGTCAAGCTGCAACCACATGTATCCGTAAGGCTGCAGATTGACGGTTCTCTCGCAACAAAGGCCACTAAACAGGTCAAAACCGCACAAGTCCGTGTCGAGACGGACTTCTTCGCGCGCCAGATTCACCAAGACAGCGACGCGCGTCGTCTTGCCTTCACGCACAAAGGAGAACACTCTTGAATCGTACCATTTTTCTGTCTGCGGCGCATCGGGATGGAAGGCGTCAATCCTTCTCCGGATGGCGAGGAGACTCTTCATGTTGTCCAAGACCACCCGGCGGCGCGAGGATGATGAGGCAAGATCCGCTTCCAGGGTTTCCATATCGAGTTTCTGTCGGTTGATGCGGCGAGGGATGCCCGTCGAATCGGCCAAGGCCCGATTCCCTCCCGAAGCGAGAAATGAATGGAGGTAGACTGCGGGCACGCCCCGCATCGCCAAAAGGACGGCGTGCGCGCCCAGAAACTTACGGATTCCTTGGTCGAACGTGTCTTCTTCTTCGCACAAAGCGTCAAAATAGTCGATGTTCAGTTCGTAGGCGGTCCGTTGACCTCCGGGAGCGGACCTGTAAGAGACCAAGCCGCCTTTTTGCCGGATGTGCGCGACAAGCGAATCGATGTCATCATCGGTGAGCCAACCTTCGACGGGGCGCAGACCGATGCCGTCGTGGCTCGCCAAAAAATTGAGAAAGGCCGTGTTCTTGTTGAGAGGCACTTTTTCCAAAGATGCGCTCCAATCATGCAGGATGTCCGCATTATGTTTGTGATAAGCATGCAGCACAAGCGGAGGGAGAGCGAACTGATACGCCAGATGGGCTTCGTCGGCATTCTCGCCGAAATAGGTGATGTTCTCCTCGTGCGGCACATTGGTTTCACTGACCAAAAATGTGCCCGGCACCGCCAAATCCAACACACTACGCATGATGCGAATCAGACGATGGGTGTTCTCGTGGTGGATGCATGGGTGCTTGGTCTCTTTCCAGAGAAATCCAACCGCATCGAGGCGCAAGAATCTCGCCTTCTTTTTCGCATAGCGGATGAGTATGTCCAAAACACGGAGCAGCACGCAGGGGTTTTGATAATTCAAGTCGAGCTGGTCCACACTGAAGGTCGTCCAGAGACGCTTCTTCCCGGCGACGGTCTCATATTCGTGAAAAAGCGGCGTGGATCTCGGCCGGACAACCTGCGAGTAATCGGCATCTGCCCGTTCTTCGATGAAAAAAGCGGCGAATGCATCTTCCCCTTGCGAGAATCCCCGGAACCACCGACTCGATTTCGAGATATGGTTGATGACGGCGTCGAACATCAAATCGTGACTTCTCGCGATGTTCTCGATGTCATCCCAGCCGCCGAGGTCAGGGTCGACGGCGGTGGGATCGACAACGGCGAACCCGTCATCGGAAGAGAAAGGGTAGAAAGGAAGAATATGGACCGCGCTGAAGGCTTTGCCGTGTCTTTCAAGGAAACGTGAAAGGACGGCGAGAGGGACATCATGAGCGGAACGGATTGTATCGCCGTATGTGATTAAAATCGAATCTTCTTCCGAGAGGGGCACACTTTTCCTCGTGATTGCATTCTCCTTGACCAAGCGGCCGATGGCCGCAAGGGTCTCTTCCCATTTGTCGGGATAGAGGATTTGCAGGTCTTCTTTCATCTTTACAGAAATCATCCTTCGAAACGTCCTATGTCTTCCAGCATCCTTTGGAAGTAGTGGGCGGGACGCAGCATGGCTTCTTTTTCATCCGCATACAAGGGGACGACGGCATGGATTTCGTCGATGAGCCCTTGTAAGGGGTTTTCTTCGACGCTCCCGAACAAGCCGATGACATACTTCCCGTGTCTCCTGGCGATATGTGCAAGTTTATGCGGCGCTTTGCCTTGGGCGGTCTGTTCATCCAGGCGCCCTTCGCCCACGATGACGATGTCGCTTTCGGCGACGAGGGATTCGATATCGAACCGAGCGACCAAAAGATCGATTCCTTTCACGATCCGCGCCTTCAAGAGTCCCAAAACCCCGAAACCCACACCACCGGCCGCGCCAACACCCGGCTCCTCCCGCAAATCTCTTCCCGTGTGTGCTGCTATCAAATCGGCGAAATGTCCCATAGCCCGCTCGAGAAGAGCGATTTCTTCTTCGCTTGCGCCTTTCTGGCGGGCATACATGTGCGCGGCGCCCGTAGGACCGAGCAAGGGCGCACGGACATCCGCCGCCAACAAGAATTCGACCCCCTCTAACAAATCATGAGCGGCGGTATCGTCCACGGCGGTCACCTCGAGGAGGCGACCCCCGTTCATCCGCTCCTCGATTTCACTCTTTCGGCGAAGAAAACGGACGCCGAGCGCCTGCAAGAGACCGGCGCCGCCATCGATCGTGACACTCCCGCCGAGACCGAGGACGATACGCTCGGCCCCTTTCTGCACGGCATCACGGATGATCACACCGACTCCGTAGGTGCTCGTCTTTGCCGGCGAAGACCGCTTGCCATGAACAAGGGAGAGACCGGCCGCGGTATGAAGACCGATGAACGCCTCTTTTCCTTCCAGTACATATTCGGCTTCCATCCTTTTTCCGAGCGGACCTTCGGTCGGCACACGGTGCACAGAAGAAGGATACACGGTTTTGAAGACGTCGAGGAAACCTTCACCGCCGTCACTGACGGACAGATGGCGAACTTCATGGCCCAAGGCGGAAAAACGCGCTTGGACCATCCGTGCCAGTTCTATTGAGGTGAGCGTCCCCTTGAAGGCATCCATGAGCACGGCGATTTTCATACGAACCTCCTCTGTCTCTTCCATTATAGCCTAGCCAGAGCATATGTGCGGGCAACCGACGAAAACGGCAGGGTATCATAGCCCCCGAGCAAGATATCGATGGCCCTGAAAGACAATCAAGGACGGAAATCCGACGTTTGCCAAGGTGATATGCTGCCTTGAAGCGGACACGGCAAATATCGAAACATGGCCGGTGGTATTGGAGCGGGGCTGAGAAAAAAGATGTGTCGGATTTTCTCACCCCAAAAATATGCCCTCCGCACCGGGCGGTAGGGAGGGCTTGTCCCATGTCAATCGACTGCCCATTCACTCCGAGGATGCAGATGCTCTTTCATGCTCTGCTGGGAGGGATGCGCCAAGTAGTCGAAAAGATGATGAGGGCGACTGCGGACCCATCTGCCAAAACATGGGTTGCACCACCCCTTTCTTCCAAGCGCGGACACGGACGGAAAATGCCCTTTGTGCGTGACACGACATTTGCTGTATATCGTTGGGACGGACCCGGTCAAGACATGCTCAGCGGTTGGCTTCGCGCCGGCGATAGAAGAAAACAAGCGCGAGGGGGAGGATGACGAAGGCCACCGGGAGCATGACATAGGTCATCTCGAAGGGGAGGTCGGTCCGTTCGAACCATGAGGCGCCCAAATTGTGGGTGTAATGGATGAGGATGGGAATCCAGAGGGACCCCGACCAGATGTAGGCGAGACCGATCACGAGACCGAGAAAGAAGGCGTATACGCCCTCGAAGAGATCAACGCGATACAGGGCGAAAAGGAAGGATGTCAAAACGAGAGAAAGCCAAAGGGCGACCTTCTCCTTTTCAAAAAGGCGGAAAAGGATGCCCCGGAAAAGGATTTCTTCGAAAAACGGGGAAACGAGGACCACCGCGAAAAAAAACGGGAAGGCATCGTCTTCTGCGATGCGGGAGAACCGGGTAAGCAAGGTTTCCGCCGTCTCGGGAAAAGCGTGGCGGAAAAGATGCAATGCCCCTTGCAGGAAAAAGACCATCGCGAGACCGACCATGATGGCGGCCGCGATCTCTTTGGGCTTTGGCAAACGAAAACGGGAGCGGCCGATATAGCCCTTCTTGCGGATGAAAACCACCAAGGAGACCAAAACGGTGACGGCCAACAGAAGCAACATCGTCTGTCCGTCGCGCCAAAATTCGATGGATAGTTCCCATTCATCGCCCAAAGCATCTTGCACCCATGCGTGAATGGCCGGAGCGATCCGGTTCGAAAAAAATACCAAAAGCAGGGGCAAAGCGCTCAAAAAAAGAAACAGCAGAGCCAGTTTCTTCAAGGTGCGCATACCGCGTCCCCCTCCCGCATTCCGCCGCCAGGCTTCAGCGGCTCGGCGTGTCGTCAGATGAATCTCCACTATAGTATACCAAAGAGGAGCCTCAACACCAAGAACGGTCGATCCCGAACTTCCCGGTTATTCCGACACGCGTGACGAAACCGCATTCGCAAACCTTTTGCATGTGGGTTCAATCAAGTATATACTAGGGGTGTGACACCATCCAAACCTTTTTCCAAGGAGGTCGCTTGTGCAATACCAGATCGCGAGAACGTATCCGCATGAGATTTTCAACGAGGAGTCCGTTCCGAAAGTCACCATCTATTTCCCGACCCACCGCGACCCCACGAAAAACGAAGAGGACAGGATCCGTTTCGGCAATCTCATCCGTTCGGCGGAAAAGCGACTCGAGGATGCAGCCACCAAAGAACAAAAGACAAGCATCACGAAGACCCTTTCCACCATGAAGGACGACCGCACACTCTGGAATGCGCGGGCAAAGGGCATGGGCGTCTTCGCATGCGAGAAGTCGTGTGTGGTCTACATCCTCCAAAACCCTCCCCGCGAGCTTTTGACCGTCGGCGAGCGCTTCCACACGAAACCCCTGATCCGCGATTTCCAAGGCCTCGACGAATACCAGGTGCTCACGCTCGACCGAAGGGGCTTCACCGTGTATGAGGGAAACCGGACCGGCTTCCGCAAGATTCCCCACGGAGAGAACGAGCCGAAGACCGTAGCGGATTTCTTGGGCGACGAACACACCGAAGACTATCTTTCCATGAGCTCTCACGGCAGTACGTCCACCCCGATGTATCACGGACAGAAGTCGCGCAAGGACGAAATCGACAAAGACACCGAACGCTACTTGAAACTGATCGACAAGCACGTATTGGAACACTATTCGAAGCCCTCGGAAAAACCTTTGATTCTCTTCGCGTTGCCCGAGTTCCACGGCTTCTTCAAAAAACAGTCCAAAAATCCCTATCTCTTGAAAGAGGGCATCCGCCGCTCGCCCGCAGGGGTGAAAGAGGACGAACTGAAAGAACATGCCTGGCAGATCATCGAGCCCCGTTATGAGGCGAGCATCGTCCGCTTGCTCAAGCGTTATGAGAACGCCAAACAAAAAGGCCTCGCGAGCGATGATGTCGAAGCGGTGGCGAAAGCCGCCGTACAGGGACGAATCGAGGCCGCTATCGTGGAGGCCTATCGCCGGATTCCCGGCCGTATCCAAGAGGATAAGGGCCTCATCTCCTACTCTGAAAATGAAGACGACAGCTTCGGCGATGTGTTGGATGATCTCATCGACATCGTGAAGAAGAGTGGCGGCGAAGTGGTCGTCCTGCCCAAAGAGCGTATGCCCGTCGATGCCGGCGTGGCGGCGATTTACCGCTATTGAGGTGTTTTTGACGAAAGCACGATGAAAGAACCGCACCCGGACGGGATTTTCCTCCCGTCCGGGTGCTTTTCTATGCTTTCAAAGGACTTCCTTTGTTTCACCTGCCGGATGTGCATGGGCGAGGGGATACAGGAAACCTTGAAGAAACATGCCGGATGTCCTTTCGGTTGATGCCCATCAATACGATTGGAGGTCGAAGAAACAATCCTGACGACAGAAATATTTGTTCATGTCGGAAAATTCTGTGATAGACCAAAACCGGAGTGCTCAGGGATTTTTGACGATGCGGAAGCTCAGACTGCTGAAATCAGCTGACGGAACATAGGAGATGACGTGGCCGGTCTGCAGTTCGGACGACTGGCCGTTATACCATCCACCCCGCAGGTTTTGGACGGAACCGCCGGTTGTGTACGTCCAATCCCACGCATTACCGCTCATATCATATATACCGAGATGATTGGGCGTTAGTTGTCCCACCGGATGTGTCGCCATGCCGGCATTGCCTCGATACCAGGCGACAAGTTCTGTCGCACTGGCATCTGTATGATTTGCCGTGGCCCCGCTGGCATAATTTCCCGGTGTCCACCATCTTCCGCCAACGAGGATGGAACCGTCCGTGCTCTCGGTGTCATCCTTCCAGCGGGCTGCCATCTCCCATTCGCCGCACGTGGGGAGACGATAGCCGTTGTTGGCGGTCTGGATCGCCCCATCCACGACTTCGGCGTTTTCCTCTCGCGCATCTTTGATGATTGTATCATCGCCACAGCGATAGACCGGGTCATAGCCTTGCATTTCCGAAAGCGCGTTCAACCACACGATGACATCCCGCCAGGAAACCCGGGTCACGGGCTCTTGGTTCGCATCAGTCGGAGCCGCACCGATTGTTCCCTGCGAACCTTCCTGACCAGGGTTCTGGAAATGATAGCCGTTCGCCTCGGCCCATATCCGGACCGCATACCAAAGTTCGTAAGTGGTCTGGGTCGTGGCCATCCAATAGCCGCTTTCGACCTCCGCGGTATCTTCATCATCGGTCCCGGTGGGGATGGTGAAGAAAATGCCGGGCTCACCGACAAACACCATCGCGAAGGAGGGTGCTTCGAGCGCTTCTTCCCATTTCGCATGAAGGGTCGCATCCTTTTGCGGCACATGGTCGATGGGGACTGTCGGATCCTCATCGGCATACCAGCCGGCAAACGTGTATCCCTCTTTTTCGGGATCAGCCACCAGCCATGCTATCGGAGTGTTGTTGTAGGCGGTGATGGGAGGAACCGAACTACCGCCGGAGGTCTCGAAATAAATCGTGTGTTTGCCCGTGACGCCCCAAACAACCGGGCGGTCGTGAACATTCCACCCTATATTCCAGCCCGGGGGTTCTTCGAGGGCCTCGGCATAGATGATGATATCATCATTCCCCAAAAACACGGAACCCCAGATATATTGCACACTGGCGGGAATCAGAATCTCCATCAAGGAATACGCTTGATTGAAAACATCCGTCTCGAGGGTCTCCAGTTGGCTTCCATCTTCGAATGTGACGCTCTCGAGTGTTTCGGCATGACGGAAGGCGCCGACACCAATCCAAGTGACACTCGAAGGGATGTGGATGGATGACAAAGAAAGACAGGACTCGAAGGCCTCCATGTGGATGGTTTCCAGCTGGCTGTCTCCGGCGAAGACGACCTCTTCAAGGAATAAAGCGCCGGAAAACGCCTTGGAGGAAATGGTGGTCACAGAAGACGGAATAGTGACGGATTCCAGCATCTGGACACCGAAAAGGGGAATGCCGGCGCCAAGGGCTGTCACAGGGAAGCCTTCGATCGTGGCGGGGATGTCCCTCTGCCTTTCGGAGCCGCTGAATCCCAACACCGTCACTTCACCGTCGCGGATGGTATAGATGACCTCGAGGTCCACCGGTCGAAAGCGCGCATGGAGGTTTGCATCCTCCGTCACCCTGGTCGAGTTGGTGAATTGTTTATCGTTGATGGATTCACCAAAATACCAGCCCAAAAACTCATGACCGTCCTTTTTGGGGATCGGCAAGTCGATGGTCGTATTGTGCGGGATGTTCTCGATGTCGTCGAACTCGTTTCCGTCAACGGCAACGAAAGAGACGGTGTGGGTCTTGGGCTCGCCCAATCTTCCTTCGATGAGATCATCGAGCCAATCCGCCTCCGTACCTTCATAATCGGGATAATATTTCTGATACAACGCATAGGCGGACAGTCCGGCCGGCCCCTTCTCTCCCGGGGCGCCATCGGCGCCCCCTACCTCGCCCGCATCAACAGACGTGCCGTCGGAGAGTTCGATGATGAGATTACCTTCTCCATCAACATAGGCGTCGGCGATGCCCACCCCGTCTTTGCCATCGTCCCCCGTGTCACCCGTCGGACCGACAAGCGAAGCGAGTTCGATGAGATCGATCCATTCTTCGTCCCCAACATATTGCCACTGGATGTGGTCGTCGGACACTCGGAAGGTGATTTCTCTTCCGTATTCCCCGTCCGTGCCGTCTTCCCCCTTCGGACCGACGAGTGAGGCGAGTTCTACGAGGTTCGCCCAGTCCTCTTCATTGACGTACTGCCATTGGATATGGCCTTCGGCGATACGCAAGACGATTTCCCGTCCGTCCGCGCCGGGTATACCTTGGGGGCCGCGGACGCTTTCTAACCACTCCTCGTAGGTACCTTCGAAAGCATCGGCCGCTATTGCTTTGTCATAAATGGCTTGCAGCTGCACCGTGAGTTCGTCGGGCTCTTCAACCTCTTCTTCTGTGAAGAGGTTGCAACCTGATAGAAACAATCCCCAAAACAGCAAAACCCCGATCCACCAGATCCTTTTCATCTTTTTCACCGCAATCTCTTTTTGGATTTTTCTTGGAAGAATTACATCCGTATCATTTTTTACATTCACCTGTGCATAATAAAAGGCTCTGTCCCAAGAAAGTACTGATAGCTGTTGAGAGACTCACACAAGTCTGGTAGAATGAACCGGCCAGATAAAAACAAATACGATTTCAGAACCCATAATTCCTAAGAGGAGCGTTCTTAGGCAACCCGCTCATCGTATTTGTTTTGTCTGGCGACTACATTTCGGTTCGAGCGGGTTGCCTAAGGGCGCTTTCTGTTTGGAGAGAGCCCTATGACACCTGAAGCATTCAACCAAGTGAAAGACACCATTCAAACGATGTTCGCCGATGAAATCATGGATTTCAAGAAGGTGTTCGACCGTGAAGTTTTGGATAAGACCGGTGCCAAGGACGCGTTGCATACCGTCATTGATAAAGAACGGAATGAGCCTCAATATTGTGCAGAGTGCGGATCCGTTCACATCGTGAAAAACGGAAAGACCAAGCAAGGCCGGCAAAAATACATGTGCAAGGATTGTGGCAAGTCTCACTCAGATACATGGAACTCCATCACCGCGTCTTCCAAGAAACCGTATCATGTCTGGGAAGCCTTCTTCGCCTGTATGATTCTCGGACTGACCTTACGCCAAACGGCGGCCCTCGTAGACATCTGCAAGAATACGGCTGACAATTGGCGTCACAAAGTCATGGAGGCGATGAAGCACTACGATATGGAGAAGCCGCTTGAAGGCGAAATACAGATGGATGAGACGTATTTTCTTCTCAATATGAAGGGGTTGAGGTCTCTACCAAGACCTTCAAAAAAACGAAAGACAAAAAGCTACCGCCGTGGACTGAATACTGAGAACGTCGCTGTGCTCACTGCGATTGACGAACATGACAGGATCCTCATTGAGCCGATAAGCCAGGGGAACCCCGGCACAGGAGAATTACTGAACGCATTGGAAGGACGTATCACAGCGGGAAGTACGATGATTACGGACTCCAAGGCCGCATACGGGAAAGTAGCCGACTATTATGACGCAACACTGCATCAAATCCCGGCAGGTTTTCATCAGGACGGCATCTACAATCTCGGTGCCATCAATGAAATCCACAGCAACATGAAAACCTGGTTCACAAAATTCAAGGGTGTTTCTTCAAGGCATCTTGATCGTTATCTTGCGTGGTTCAGATTCCAAAAACTCATGAATTATAGAATTGAGACGGCGAACCAGAAACGGTTCATGATGAACCGTTCCATAAAGGAAAAGGTGAGATGCTTGATCAAGACGCTACGTTCCACACCATTTCCGATTGATATCTCGTTACCCTATTCGTGATATCAGTACTTTCTTGGGACAGAGCCTACTTTTATAAGGGCATCTCGCTTAAACAGAACCACATTTAGGATGAGAAGAAGGTGTCGAATATTATTCATCCAACCATGTCATCGGTTTTAAATAGTCGAAATATAGAAATGAACAAAAAATAACAGGCTTGGAAAAAAGCACAATCCTTGCCAACCGGAAAACCGCCCCCACTAAAACAAAATTTTTCCAGAAAGCCCTTCTTCAAAATCGGTTTTCCGGAATTCTGCTCATTTTTTCCTTGATTTCACCATAGTTGTTTTCATGACAATTCTAAAACGGATTGATTACAGCTGTCTATAGGTCACTTGTGAGAAATAGAGAACATAGTTTTCTGATTACTCATAACATTTAATGGTAAAGATGCTCCATTGACATGAATCAACGAATATATCCACACGGGAGGCACTTTATGAAAATCTTCAGTTTCGTAGGAACCGGTGCAGCCG
>PWYL01000065.1 GCA_003568315.1 Mollicutes bacterium
CCAACGCTTCGAGTTGTCTGATCGAGGGGATGAACTCCCCTTTTTCGATTCTGCCGATCGTGACCCGGTTGATATCGGTCTTTTTTTGCAAATCCGTCTGTGTGAGTCTTCTTTGTTCGCGTCGATTCTTCACCAGTTCTGCCAGTTTCTCTTGCGAAAGCATCTTGGTCATGGACGCAAACCTTCCTCCTCGTGTATTTCTTGATACTGTTGGATATCCCCCTCTATACTCATGTTATATTTTATTTCATTCAATGTCAATTATTATATTGATTGTTATTATATTTTTCATATTTGCTGGTTGTTTGCGAACGCATTTTGGAAGTTATGGTTTTGGCCCGATACTTCTGATAGAATGGGGCATATGAAGAATCAGATGCTTTCGAGAGGCAGGCGCACGCTATGAAAATCGCCGGCAAGAAGATACAAGAACTGAAGAAGAAAGAACTCGTGCGGATCGTGGAACTCCTTTTGGAGAAGAATCCCGCCAACATCACCTATCTGGAACACCATTTCTTAAGCACCAAGCCGGACAGGAGAGCCTTTCTCTCCCGCATCGAAAAAGCCACCAAGGAAACTATGCGGAAGTCTATGACGCCTACAGACGCTTCAAAGAGACCTCTCCCGACGAAGAGGACATCTTGGTCCTTTCCCTCGAAGCGGCCGAATATTTCTTGGAAGAGATCGACTTGTACGTAGAAAACCCTCCGGATTCGCTTCTTTCGTATACCGAAGAGATATTCAGTGATGCTTGTCAGCTCGCGGCGAAGTTCGAAAGATACGACTGTATGCGGAAACTACGGGAGATGTTGCCGGAGTTCTTCAATGAGGATGTGGCGGAGCGCTTCCACGATGCTTTTTCCCATTTTCCCCTTGATTTTTACGATGATGAAGATTACTAGTATAAAGACCCGACATTCAACCGAAAAAGGATGATTCCATGTTCTATCTACCGACCGAAAAAGTGTGCGACTATTTCCATTGGCCCGAGCCCGAGGAATCGAAAAGAGAAGACATCTTCACCTGGTATGTGATGTATAACACATACGAGTGGAAACGGTATTTCCTCTTTTGCAATACGGTCACGGGCTATGTCGTGAGAATCTATGGCATCCGCCCGAAAGAGGGGAAAGATTTCCAAGACCTCCATAAAATCTTCTTGGCATCACTCGAGGAATCCCTCCGCTTCGACGGTTTCCACCCGGAAGCCATCACAAGGTATCTCAAAGAGGGAGAAAACGGGGAGTATGGTCTCACCGGGAAGGAAGAAATCAAAACCCGGGCCGAAGACCAAAGGCTACGTTCCAGCGAGTTCCTCCGTTTCATGAACCCACAAAGAAAGAACCAACACATCATCAACCACCTGGTGAACGGCATGCCTTTACAAAATGGCGAAAGCCCCCTCGAGAAGATGGCGCGGTATCTGGACAAATACACAGAAGAGCGGGTCCTCACCCACAGCGTCTACGAGCTCGATATCCGTCTCGATTTGGATGATCTCTTCGTCCATCGACGCCTCCTCATACCGAAACAATACACCCTGGCCGACCTCCACGGTTTCATCCAGATCCTTTTCGGCTGGACGGACAGTCATCTCTTCGAATTCATGGATTCTTCATGGGAACACTATTACAGTCTGCCGGAACACTTCCCCGATGACGACAACATCAAAGACGCCCGCTTTGTGACCTTGGAAGCGGCCTTCGCCGAAAAGAAGCCCTGGACCTATATCTATGATCTGGGAGATTATTGGCGCCACACAATCACCTTCCGGCGGGAGACGAAGAATCTGGCAAAGATCCCGCCCGTCTGCACGGACTACCTCGGCCCCAACGTCCCCGAGGATGTGGGCGGTGCCACCGGCTACAAAGAGTTCCTTGCAGCCTATGACGACCCCACCCATGAAGAACACGATTTTCTCCGAAAATGGTTCAGATCCATCCCCTACAACCCTTTCGACATCCACACGATCAACGCCGATCTCGCCTCGGGAAGACCCAAGACGGAAAGTGAGGAGGCGGAGGCCTTCCTGAATAAAATACTGCGAGAGATCGGACACCCGGATGCCAAGAAAAGAAAACCGGGAAGCCGGGTCATCCCTGCGAAACATATCTTGGATACCATCATCGCCGCCGTCAATCTTTATGGCATCATCCACAAGGACAAGGTGAAAGAGATCCATGATGCCTATGAGGGCGAGCCGATCGATGTCGACACCTATGAATCGCTTTTCAACACCCCCCCGGCCATCTTGGATGACCATTTCGTCTACACGGTTTCCGACTACTTCGTCCACGAGGCTTTGTTGGATAACGAAGAATGGGAGAGTGTGTTGGCAAAGCAGGAAGGAAAACCGTATCACCTTCCCAAAAAGGAAGCGTTCTATCGCTATACGGATCCCTACTATTTCGAGAAGAACGAAGCCTATCACGAACTCTTACGCTATCTGGAAACGAATCATTTCCCGAACGACAAGCAGAAGGCCGCGAACTTCTTGGATGATCTCGTGGGCATGATGCACTCGGATTATCCCATGCATCTTCTTTTACAAGAATTCACCGAAACTTCCCTCATTTTCAAGACCCTCGAGGATGCGCAAGACGCCTTGGACCTCCTTGTCAACCTCCACAACAACCTCCGGATGTGGGAGAATCGCGGACACACCCCGAACGAGTTGTCCAAGGGAATCGTCCCACCGGCCAGTGAAGCGCTCTTCGGCGAGTTTTCTTCCTCCAAAAGGCAAAAGAAGGTCGGTCGGAACGACCCCTGTCCTTGCGGCAGCGGCAAGAAGTACAAGCATTGTTGTCTCGGGAAAAACACTGTATCCTGAAAACGGAGTTCATTCGTCTATTCACCAATTCGTCATCGCTTTTCAAAAACATCCGCCGGTATATCCGGCGGATGATATCCTACACAAGATGAAGCGGACAAAAAGACGGTTGCGAGCCGTCTTTTCATTTTGCAAGATGCGTTCTGCTTTTACCGCATTTCCTCCCCTCTCACGGTTGAGCAACGGTGTTTTGGGACCAAGTCTTCTCCCCAAAGAAGAGAGCCGTCCTCGCGACGGCTCTCTGGATAGACACATGTGCTTGCGATAGGGGTAGATCCACTAGTGAGTGTTCATGGTCCGTATACCTTCCACAAATGTCCCGCAAGGGTGTCAGCTTGACTCTGAAGAAGTGGGGTGTTGTTTTTGGTAGTAGCTCTCGCCGAGACGACCACTCACACGAAAAAGGAGGTAGAGACCGCAAAGCTTCAACAGGAGGAAACCGAAGAAGGCCACAGTATGCAAGACTTCCTGGAAGA
>PWYL01000056.1 GCA_003568315.1 Mollicutes bacterium
CGAGAGCCTGTGAGAATCTCTATGAGGGCTATCTCGAAGGAGAACACACCCTCGAAGAGATGGAAGCCGCCGGCTACACGCAGATCGACCTCGACTTCCGCCTCGAAGTGCGGCTCACAGATGATGGCATCCATGCCCACATCCCCTATGAGAGCATTGTCGAGCGGGGAACCGACAGGGTCGTCTTCTCCTCGATCATCCTCTTTCCCGCCCTCGGGGCCACCGAAATGGACCATGTTCCGGGCTATATGCTCATCCCCGACGGGGTGGGAGCCCTGATCCGTTACGAGGACAAACAGGGGATGTACCGAAGCCCCTATGAAGAACGTTTCTACGGCGGAAACATCGGCATCCGCACGGGGCGGGCCTCGGTTGCGAACTATCCCCTTTCGATGCCCGTTTTCGGCGCCGTTCACGGCGTAGACCAGAATGCGTTCTTGGGCATCATCGAATCGGGCGACCTTTCCGCACGTCTCTTGGCGTTTCCGAACGGAGCCCGCAACACCCCCTACAACCTCATCTTCCCGAAATTCGATTTCAAGCAGGTATACAGACAACCCTTCACTAGCGACGGTGCCGCGAGCGCCCCACGATGGGCGGAAGTGGCGCGTTCCGACATCAGTGTCCGCTACAACTTCCTTGTCGAAGAAGAGGCGAACTATCCCGGCATGGCGCGGCATTATCAAGAACACCTTCTTGATAGCCAAGCCCTCTCGCCCCTCGAAAAGGACCAAGGAGACATCCCCATCCACATCCAGTATCTCATGAGCGATTCACGCAGCCGTTTCATCGGTGAAAGTCTTTTGGAGATGACCTCCGTCAAAGATGTCCGCCGCATCCATGAAGAACTCGCCCGGGCGGGAATCGTCAACCAGCACACCTCGCTCATGGGCTGGAACAAAGGCGGCTACAGCGGTCACCTCCCGGCCCCCGTCGCTTTCGAGCGGAACCTGGGATCGCGCAATGAGTTTTTGGAACTCCTAGAAGAGCTCGGCCAAGACCAGCCCGTCATGCTTTTGAACAACTACATCCGGGCCAGCCAGAACACGCCCAACGTGAGTTACAGGAGGGATGTCGCCCGCGGAGTGAACCGTTTCAAACTCGAAACCGCATGCGATGCTTGTGTGCACGGTGACATCCACTATCTCTACCCGGAAAAGAGCCGTGACAGGGCTTTCCGTCATCTCGAAGACTATCAAAAGATTGCTGCGGACCTCCTTTTCGAGTCGATGGGCTCCATGCTCTATTCCTATTACGACGGGGACGTCCGGACACGCGAAGACGCTTTGGCCCATTATCTGGAAATCATGGACATCTATCACGGCACGGGACAATTCATGTTCCCGAACGCCTATGCCTATCCCTACACAGAACACTTCTACCAAGCACCGATCTACAACTCGCAGCTCAAGTATTTCGACGATCTCGTCCCCTTCCTTTCAATCGTCCTCCGCGGTCATATGGAACTCTTCAGCCCCTTCATGAACTTCAACGGCCTCGGTCGCGAACAACTGCTCATGCTCGTCGATTTCGGCATCAATCCCGCCTATGTCTTGAGTGAAGAGCGGGCCGGCGAACTCCGGGGGAGCGACATCGAGCATTTCTACACCACGAGCCACAAGATGTGGGGCGAACGCATCGCGGAAGAATACCATTTCGTGAACGAAGCCCTGAGACATGTCGCGGGTGAGGCCATCACCGACAGGCGTGTCTTGGCGATGGGCATCGTCCGCGTCACCTATGAGAACGGTGTCGAGATCACCATCAATTACACCTCGCGGACTTTCACCCTTGACGAGATGGAAATCGAACCCCTGCATTATCACATCGGGGGTGAGGACGCATGAAGAAACGTCTGGCCGGTTGGCGAAGAAGACTTGTCGATGTCTACGAAAAAATCGATCGCACATGGTTCGAGCATTTGCGAAAACTTCGCCATCGTCTCACCCACAACCGGGTCATTTTCATCCGCCCGACAAAACTCGTCCTCTGCAACCGGCTCGCGATTCCCCTCACCAACAAGAAAAGAAGAAGCATCACCGGTTATGCCTTCATCATGCTCTGGATCGTGGGGTTTGCGATTTTCGCCCTCTATCCGCTCTTCAACACGCTCTATCTCAGTTTCTTCAAAGTGCGCATGGACGGCGCCCTACTCGATCTTGAATTCGTCGGCATCGCGAACTACCAAGCGGTCTTCCTCTCCGATCCCTATTTTGTGGAGATCCTCGTCGGATACATTCTGGAGACGCTCATCAATGTCCCCGTGGTGATCACATTCGCCCTCCTCATCGCCCTTCTCATCAACCAGAACGTCAAGGGCAAGGGGCTTTGGCGGACGATTTTCTTCCTTCCCGTCGTCATCACCTCGGGACCGGTCATCGCCGAACTCATGGACCAAGGCGCGACCACGCTACCCGCCCTTTCGGATTACCGTTTCGTCGATGTGGTGGTGGGCAATGTCGGCGGGTTCCTCGCCACGCCTCTGCAAGCCCTTTTCGACCAGATCCTCCTCATCCTCTGGTTCGCCGGCATCCAGATTCTCATCTTCCTCGCCGGCTTGCAAAAGATCGACAAAGAGATCTATGAAGCCTCGAAAATCGACGGTGCGGGTCCTTGGGCCTCGTTTTGGAAAATCACCCTCCCCTCGCTCATGCCTTTGATCATGGTCGCCGTGGTCTATACCGTGGTCTCGATGAGCGTGTTCAGCCTGAACGAAGTGATCGTCTATATCAGAAACATCATGCTCGGAGAATCCACGCCCGCCCTCACCACGGGCTATGGCTACAGCGCCACGCTCGCTTGGGTCTTTTTCATCGTCATGTCTTTGATCATCCTCCTGTTTCTCGGGCTTCTCAGGATCCGCAAAGGGAGGGAGCGCGCATGAAACGCCTGAAGGACATGCCGAAAAGAATCGGCAAACGCATAAAAAAGGCTTTCCTCCGTCCCGTCCGCTATGTTCATGGGATTGCGGTCCTCGTGAGGAAGAAGGAATTCGAGGAAGCGAAGAGTCGACTGAGACGGACGCTTCTCGGCATGAGTTTCACCGACGGACTCTTGTTCAAGATGTTGATCTATGCGTTGCTTGTGAGCCTCGCCTATGTCTATCTCTACCCCGTCCTCTACATGGTGACGAACAGTTTCATGACCATGAGCGATATCATCAATGTCGCCGTGCGTTGGATACCTTCAAGTCTCAACTGGGAGAA
>PWYL01000031.1 GCA_003568315.1 Mollicutes bacterium
GGAGTCTGTTCCAAGGGTTGGGCTGTTCGCCCATTAAAGTGGTACGCGAGCTGGGTTCAGAACGTCGTGAGACAGTTCGGTCCCTATCCGTCGTGGGCGTTGGGAATTTGAGGAGAGCTGACCCTAGTACGAGAGGACCGGGTTGGACGCACCACTGGTGCACCAGTTGGGCTGCCAGGCCCACAGCTGGGTAGCTATGTGCGGAAAGGATAAGCGCTGAAAGCATCTAAGCGTGAAGCCACCTCCAAGATGAGATTCCCCATCGCAAGAGTAAGATCCCTTGTAGACAACGAGGTTGATAGGCCAGAGGTGGAAGCACGGTGACGTGTGGAGCTGACTGGTACTAATCGATCGAGGACTTAACTTTTCAGACCGTATTATCCAGTTTTGAAAGAACGACCTGGTGACGATGGCGAAGCGGCCACACCTGTTCCCATATCGAACACAGAAGTTAAGCGCTTCAGCGCCGATGGTAGTGCTTACGCGCGAGAGTAGGACGTCGCCAGGTCTCTTTCTTATGTAATGTTTGTGATTGATTTTTCCCATACACTTTCCGCGCCTCAGTAGCTCAGCTGGTTAGAGCACTTGACTGTTAATCAAGGGGTCCTAGGTTCGAATCCTAGCTGGGGCGCCAGTGCGGCCCGTTGGAGAAGTGGTTTAACTCACCAGCCTTTCACGCTGGCATGCACGGGTTCGAATCCCGTACGGGTCACCAACGCCGCCAAGACGCATCCTCCCTTTTCGGAGGATGCGTTTTTTGATGAAAACCCTCCGTCCGCAACGAAACATCTGTACAAGCCCTCTTGTCGGGACGTATAATATAGCCGGAAAACAGCAAGAATCACGGCCGAGGAGAAGTGGGAGGCAAGACCACGATGGAGATAAGACACATCCGGAAACAGAGATACCGGTTTCTCCGGCAGGAATTGGACCTGTCGGTGACCCGCGGAATCATCACGGAAGAAGAGCGGGACCGTCTACTCGAACAATATGAAGAAAGCCCCGGATTGAATATCGTCCGCGTACTGGTCACAATCGGGGCGGTGCTCATGGGACTCGGTTTCATGTTGTTCGTGGCGGCGAGTTGGGACGCGATCCCCGACCCCTTCAAGGTCGTGCTCCTCGCAACCATGTTCGCGGCCGCCCTTTCGGCGAGCTATTGTCTCCTGCGGAAACGGCCAATCACTTCACACGCTCTTCTCTACCTTGCCGTTTTGATCTTCGGAGCCGGGGTGTTCTTGGTCAATTCCGCCTACAACCTCGATGCACAAAGCAACATCCTCCTCTCTTTTTGGATCATGCCGGCCCTCATCCTCGCGTGGCAGCGGAAGGAACACGCACTCTTCATGTTCGCGCATGTTTTGCTTCTCATCATGATGATCATCGACTTTACCGAGGCTATGTTCTTCCCGGTTCTTCCCATGTTGGCGCTTATCGTCCTCGTCAACCATCGTCTGGGTTATCGGAAAGCGCATCTTTTCGCCACGCTTTCAGTGGCCTTGTTCCATCTATTGCAAACCTTCGCCCATATCGACCTCCTTTTCTTCCATGTCGCCGTGGTCTTCCTCGTGATAGGCATCGTCCTCTATCACGTACCTCTCCGTTTCCGCCGAGAGGTCTTTCGCACCGTGGGTCTCTTGACGCTCGGAACGGCGGGATTCTTCCTCTCCTTCAAAAGCAGCTGGGCAACACTCGGTTTCATTGAGACCGGCACCATCTCCAGCCTGCTTTTCACGCTTCCTTTTGTCTTCTATCTCCTCTATCTCACCACCCGCAGACACATCATCGCCCTCGTCTTTCTCGGGGCATTGATTATGCGGTATTATTTCGACGCCTTTTATGAAACGCTCTCCCGGGCGCTCTTCTTCTTTGTCGGTGGCCTTTTCCTCCTTGTCTTCGGCTACATCCTCGAACGTTACCGGCAAAAGACGTCCGTCAAACAGAAAAAGGAGGAACCCCGATAAGCGAGCGGGATTGTGCTCGCGTCATCCCGCGGATTCAAGTTCTCCGACGGAGAAAAAAAGACAAATCCGCCCGGACATGATACAATCGGGGTTGGATGATGCAAGTCGTGACAAGGAAAGGAGTGGCAGGCGACAGCCGGCGAATTATGATGGAACCTAGGAGACTGAGCGAAGAACGGAAAGAAAGACTGGAAAAGACCATTGAAAAAATTTTGAAAAAACACCGCATCCGGGGAGCCTCCGTGGCAGTGACCGACAAGAAGGGCCCCATCTATGAGAGGTATTTCGGCACTGTCCGCGCCGATGGCGAAAAGAATGGACCCGAGAAGATGATGATGATCGGTTCCAACACCAAACCGCTCACCGCCCTCGCCATTCTCACCCTCAAGGACAAGGGACTTTTGGACCTCGATGCGGACATCAGGACCTACCTTGAGGATTTCGCCATGAAGAGCCGCTTCGGCGATGTGACCGTCACCGTCCGCGACCTCTTGATGCACATTGGCGGCATCCCGGATGATCTCGGCCTCATCATCGACAAGGAGAAGAAACTTCCCGACACCATCGACGCCCTCCGTGAAGACTTCTTCACCGAACGCCCCCAGACGATGTATGCCTATTCGAACCCGGGCTACGGCCTTCTCGGTCTCATCATCGAGAAGGTCTCGGGACAATCCTACGAAGACCATCTCCAAAAGGCGGTGCTCGATCCCTTGGGCCTTTCCCTGCGGATTCTCGATTCGAAAGAATCCAGAAAGGCCATGCGTGATCGCATCTCGGCCTCATTCGACAAGAAGGAAAATGAGCACGAAGACCCGCTGACCACCCTCACCGCCGCCGGGAGTTCGACCTATGCGACGCTTTTCGACATGATCCGGCTCGCCCGCTTCTTTTTGGATTATGAGAACCAATCACTCCTTCAGAAAGAGACCATGGCGGAAATGTTGGAAAGGCCCGCGAGCGATCATGTGATCTGCGAATCGGAAACCATCGGCCTCGGCCTCCGCCACGACTACATCCGTTTCTATGACGAAAACGTCGGGAAAGTCCTCGGTCATGGCGGAAACACGGTGTATCACCACAGCACCTTCGACATCCTCATGGACCAAGGCCTCGGTTTCATCGTCATGAACAACACCGAAAAGGGTGCGATGGTCTGTCAGAAGATTTCCCGGGAACTCATGAGCGCTTTCCTTGCCGAACGAGGTCTCGACGTGCCGAAAAGGCCGAAAGAAGAGGAAAAGGGCGAACCTGTGTTCGCTGAAGACAGGACGAAGACGTATTTCGCGCCGGGATACCGGCTGCCTTTCCAAGAAGACAGAAAAGGATACCTCATTCTCAAGATGGGTCCTTTGCGAGCGCGTCTTCATCATGCCAAGGATGGTTTCCTCACCCCCGTCCCCAAGGGAATCGCGCGCCTACCCCTCTTGCGGAGCGCTTTCAAGCGTTTGCGTTTCAAACCGGCCTCCATCAAGGGCCATGATGTCCTCTTTGTCGAGATACTGCAAGAATTCGGAAGTCTTTGTACGCTCTTCGCGGGGGCGGATGATGAGAAGGCAAAGATTCCCGACACCTTCCTCAAAGCTTGCGGTGATTACACCCCCGTCGCCCAATCTCCCGCCGCCGGGCTTGTGAAACAAGCGAAACTCGAGGTGAAAAAGGGCGTGCTCACGTTTTCGATGAAATTCTTCGAAGAACGCATGACCTACAGCTTGCGGGCCTTGGATGAGAAAGAGGCCATCATCATGGGCTTCGGACGGGGAGCAAGAGAGACGGTGACGCTTCATGAGGATGACGATGGACGTTTCATCCTTCGCATAAAAGGTTTGCAGATGACAAGAAAGGATGCTTGAGCTGATTTTTCACTCTTGACCGTTCCCGCATTCGCGGGAGCGGTTTTTATTCGTCGGTGTGAAGAAAACCGTCCCTTCTTGTGGTACAATGATTTTTGGTATTGTTTTCTATTGATTGACGAGAGAGGATGACCGCCATGGAGAGTTTCGTCTTCGCGTTCAACGCTTTGGCACCCCTTTTGGCCTTGGCTCTTCTTGGGTATTTTCTCCGCGCTTCCCGCTTGGTCGGCGCGACATTCATCGAACATCTCAACCGCTACATCTTCTATGTGGCGCTGCCGGTCTTGATATTCAACGCTCTTGCCGACATGGGCGATTTTTCCCGTGTCAATCTCCATGTGGTCTTCTTCGCCGTCGCCATGATCTTCGTCATCGTGATGATAGGTTATGTCTTTTTGCGCTTCTTCAAGACGGCCGACAAACACAAACCCGTCCTTTTGCAGGGTTTCTTCCGGGGAAATTTCGTGTTGATAGGCATCCCGCTCGCCATCCGACTCGGCGGCGACGAGGCGCTCACCGTCATCGTCATCTTGAACGCTTTCTTGATACCCCTGACAAACCTCATGTCCATCCTGGTCTTCAAACTCTGGCGGGAGAACGGCCGGTTCACCTGGAAGAAGTTCGGCCGCACTGTCAAAGAGACAATCACCAATCCCTTGATGATAGCCGTTTTCCTCGGTCTTGCCGCTTTCGCCTTGCAAGCGCAATGGCTCGCCTTTTCCGAACGGGTCGTCTTCGTGCCGGAGACGCTCGAACTCATCGCGGCCACCGCGACCCCGATGGCGCTTGTCGCGGTGGGCGGACAGTTCCGGGCGAAACGTTCGCGTGACCTTCTCCGGCCGCTTATCGCCGGGGTCAGCGGCCGTCTGGTCGTCGTGCCCGCCTTCGCTTTCAGCTTGGCGGCCCTCCTTTCGGGATTCATCCGTTTCGAGGGCTCTTGGGCGGGACTCGTCTCCATTTTCGCATCGCCCGTCGCCGTGGCGAGTGTCGCCGTGACCAAAGGGTTGGAAGGAGACGAGGAACTCGCCGGCCAGCTTGTCATATGGTCTACGGCCATGGCCGTCTTCACGCTTTTCTTCCTGATTGTCATCTTTCGTCAACTGGGTTTGCTTTGACGGTTATCGACCACCAAGATTGACAGGTTCCGGGAGGACAATATGCGGATATTTTGCAAGTATATCATGAGAACGATGCTCGAGAAGAAAGCCAGACTGGTTTTGCTCCTTTTTGCGATAACACTCTCCACAGCCTTGTTTTTCGCCAGTCTCGGTCTCACCGACCTGATTGTCGAAAGTGTGAGCCGCCCCATCGTCGAGAAGACGGAGGAACACCATATACGCATTGTTTCCGAAACGGGTGATTCCTTTTTCAGCGCAGACGATATCGTTACAGCGGGCATAAAGTCCCACACCTCCTCAATCGTGCTTCCGGGTGTGATACAGAACCTGGACCACGAGATTGTCACCCTTCATGGCAGGACATGGGATTCGCTCTCTCCTTACACGTTCGTCGATGCTCCATCGGAGGATTCTTTTTCCGGTTCTTCAGCCGTCATCTCCGTACGGGTCGCCGAACTTTTTTCTTTGGAGAGAGGGGATGCTCTCGAGGTCCTTTTTGCGGGAGAGACCCACACATTGCACGTATCGGGTATCGTCGGGAACCAAGGTGTTTTCTACGGAGACACGAATCGTAGCTTCGACGTTATCGTTCCCTATGGATATCTTGCAGAGACCTTGGAGGTCGAAGGATTGTACAACCACGTTACGGCCGTGATGGGGGAGGATTCCCTTGATGCTTCCTTGGTCCTTTTCAACGAGATGAATCCGGATTTTCGGGGTATACCGCTCTATAATGAAGATTTTGTGGCTTCCATGGTCAATCAACAGGTGAACGCGCTGTATTTCATGTTGGTTTTCATCATTCTTGTCAGCGGTGTCATCATCCATGGCGCTTTCAAATTGATTGTCACAGAAAGAAGGCGTGTCATCGGCACTTTCTTGAGCCAAGGAGCCACCAAGGGCACAATCCGCGGCATCCTTCTAGCGGAAGGTTTCGTCTATGGATTGGTGGGCGGCGCTTTCGGCATCCTTCTCGGCATCGGCATGCTTTATGTCCTGCATGATTACTCTTCTCCCCTCCGCGCGTACGGTGTCGTTGAACCTTTCCGATTTGCTGGCGCCCTTGTCGTCTATGCCGGCCTTTTCGCTATCGGCTTCGCGATGGTGTCGGCGCTCAGTCCTGTCATCCGTAGCGTTCGGCGCGAAGTGAAGAACATCATTCTCGATATTCGCGAACCGCAGAGGAAGAAGGGGGCTTTGCTTTTTGTGCTCGGCACTCTCTTGCTATGTGGTAGCGCACTCTTGAGTTATGTCTCTCCGCCGACGGCAATCGATTACGCGCCATTCGTCATGCTTTCGGCTATCATCGGTGTTCTCATGGTCTATCCCCGCGTCTTGGATTTCCTCATCTCACTCTTCTTCCGGCGCATCCTTCCCGTTTTCCGTTTGACGGCACTTTCCATACAGAATGTCCGTACATCGGCCGCTCTCCGCGGCAATATCACCGTGATCGTCATCGCCGCAATATCCGTTGTGACGGTCGTCTCCCTCAGTTCCTCGATGGTGAGGATTGTCACCGACGCCTTCGATTCCATGCGCTTCGACATCTATGTCCACAACATCCAAACGAACGACCCCGGGAGCAGAAGAACAATCATGGACACTTTGCGAGAGGATGAGCGCATCGTGGGAGAAAGCCTCATGGAGACCACCTCCGTGGAAGGGAACGTGGCCGGCGAGTTCGCCATCGCCGAAGGTATCGAACCCGGGCGGTTCGATGATTTCACCGACTACATCGATTTCACCCATGGTGACGGCAACCTGCTCGATGCGCTCGAAAATGCCGAAGAAAGGAACACGGTCATCGCGACCACCACGGCCGCACGACTCGGCCTCGATGTGGGCTCCGCGGTTGATCTCGATTTCAACGGTATCGTGCAGACCTACACGGTGACGGGCATCGTCGATGTCCGGCTATGGAACACAAGGGACATGTTCTTTGTGAATCTTGCGAATTTGCGAGAAGACCACCACATCGACCACGGCAGGATCTATTTCGACACTCACGAGAATCCGGAGACGCTTGTCGACGAACTGCAGGATTACTTCCGCAATTTCGGCGGCATCGTGCAGACGCGGGACGAAGCGAGAGACATCAACATCGAGAACAACCGTCAGCTGTCGCGGATGTTGAGCGCCTTCTCCCTTTTCGCCATCGTCATCGGCTCCTTCGGCGCCCTAAACAACATGTTCATAAGCTGTCTGCAAAGGAAAAGGGATTTCGCCGTGTTGGAATCACTCGGAACCCATCAAGGCCAGAGGAACCGGATATTGCTCACGGAATCGCTTTTCTGCGTGGTGTTCGCACTCGTGGTCGTCGTTCTCTACGGCAATTTCCACGCCCGTCTCATCGGGCAGGTCGCGAGTTTCCTCCTCCTGCCCATGGACATCACGTTCTCTTTGGTGGAAATCTTCCCCTTCCTTCTGGCTTCCATCGCCATCTACACGCTTGCGACACTGCCATTGTTGGTCAAGACCCGGAATCTCAATGTCATCGAGGAGATGAAAATCGAATGAAAAACGACATGAAGAAAGCATCCGACCCTTGCATCAAGGTGGAAGGACTGAAGAAGACCTTTGTGAACGGAACCGTAACGGTAGAGGTGTTGAAAGGCCTCGACTTCACCATCGCTCCGGGTGAGTTCGTCTCGATCATGGGGCCTTCGGGGAGCGGGAAGTCGACGCTTCTATATCTTCTTGGAGCTTTGGACACTCCCACTGCGGGCACCGTGCAGATGAACGGCAGAAACTTGCATAGCATGAGAGGACGGGAGAAGAGCCGCTTGCGCCGTACGGAGTTGGGGTTCGTGTTCCAGTTTTACAATCTCGTGCCGAATCTCACCGTCGAAGAGAATATCCTGCTTCCGATCATCCTCGACGGCAAGCCGCTGAAGATGTACAAGGAGAGACTCGACGAGCTCTTGCGCATCATCGACATGGAGGATCACAGAAAACACACCCCTCGAAAACTATCAGGCGGCCAACAACAGCGTGTCGCTGTCGCCAGGGCGCTCATCTTCGATCCCGGAGTGCTCTTGTTGGATGAGCCCACCGGCAATCTTGATTCCAAAAACAGCGAGAGCCTCATGAGGCTTGTCGCCGACATCAACAAGACCTTCGGGACCACAATCGTCCAAGTGACCCACTCCGACACTTTCTCGACTTGGGGCGACAGGATTCTGCATCTCGAGGACGGAATGTTCAGCGATTGAGGACTTTGTTTGCGGGGGGATTTCCCCCATCCCCCGTTTTTTTTGCATAGGTATTGTGTAAGGAACAGTACTGTGTTATAATTCACTAAAAGGAGGATGCCATGAATGCACAATTCAAACGGGGAATCATAGATCTCTGTGTGTTTTCTGTGTTGGTCGAAGAAGACATGTATGGCTACAAGATCATTCGCGAACTGGCAGAATACATCGATGTGAACGAGAACACCATCTATCCGATTCTGCGTCGTCTGACGAAGGAAGGCTACTTCGAGACCTATCTCGAAGAGTCCGACGCCGGCGCGCCACGCAAGTACTATCGTGTCACAAAAAAAGGAATTGACAGGTATATGCGGTTGCGCGACGAGTGGGACGCTTTCATCGGCGGCGTGTATCGGATCATCAATCGAGGAGGAAAAAAGAGTGAAGAAATATTTAGAAGACTTGGAAAACGAGCTGAAGAAGAAACTGAAAGCGAATGAGATCGAGGAGATTCTCGCCGATCACGAAGAGATGATCCGAACGGCTCTCGAAGAAGGTCTTGACGAAGACAAGATCGTCGAACAATTCGGCGAACCGAAGAAGGTGGCCGAAGCCCTCGGTGAGGTCACAGATGACAAAACCGACACTGAAGATGCGCAAGAAGAAGATGCGAAGAAAAAGACATTCAAGACGCTTGCGACCTTTGCGGCGGGTGAAGAGCCCGTGGAATTCCGCATTGAACTCGCCAACGACGATGTGACCTACAAAAAGGCTGAAGGGGACAGTCTTCGCGTTTCCGTCCGCGGGAACGCCGACACCGAAGAATACACTTTGGCATTCAAAGACAACAAATTTGTCCTCTCCTCGCCCAAGAAAAGTGGTTTCGACTTCCTTTCGTTCGGGAAAAACCATGTGGATTTCCTCATCGAGATTCCCGCAGGACTGGCAATCAAAAATTTCTTTCACAAAAGCCTGAACGGCGATATCATGATGGAAACGATCAAGACGAAAGCCTTCGAGTTGAGCACTGTCAACGGCGATGTGCGTTTACGAGACACTTCCGTAGGCGAGGCGAGGTTGCACACCGTCAACGGCGATTTCGATATCAAAGACCTGCAAGCCGATTTCTTCAAAGTCTCGCTTGTGAGCGGCGACATGAGAATCAAAGGCGCTTGTGTCAAAGAGGACTTCCATGTCTCGACCGTCAGCGGCGATGTGCGGATCGAGGATGCCGAAAGCGCTGGCTGCATCCTGCATTCGGTTTCCGGCGACATTGAAGGGAAGGAGTTCTATCCCGACAGGGTCGCTTTGAAGTCCGTGAGCGGAGACATCCGTTTGCAGAACAAAGAGGACCGCGACATCCGGGTCGAAGCGAAGAAGACGGTGAGCGGCCGGATCAAGATACGGCAGGAAGAAGGATGAAAAACAAAAAGCGAAGCTTTCCGGCTTCGCTTTTTCGTTTCTGCCCTTGCAGGGGCTTGTGGTACAATGAAAGCAAGGGGAAGATGATGGAGGAGGGATTGCATGGGGTTGTTGGTGCATGATTTTCCGTTGGAGTTCCACAAAGTGGCCGAAGAAGTCTTCTTTCGGCATCTTGGGGCGGACCCGCTCATCAAGGACGCCTACGACGATTACCGGAAACGGAAGCTCTACGAGGATACCTTGCACAATCTGAGTTTCTTGCATACCGCATCCGAACTCGAAGATGACAAAATCTTCCGAGACTATGCGGTGTGGCTTTATGAATTGTTGGCGAGACTGATGCGAGACATCCCGGAAGAAAAACTGAAAGAACAGATCATCAAACACTACGGTTTCTTGTCGGAGGCGATCGGCAAGGTTCTGGGTGAAGAAAGGCGTGCACATTACAAGCCGTTTCTGGAAGCGGCCGTCCGTTCGACGAAGAAGGCGACCCTCGCCGAAAAAAAGAGCGCTTTCTCCCGGGGGAAACATGGCGACATCCGCAAGAAGTATCTGGATCTCCTCCTCGCCGCCGACACCGAAGGCGCGCTTTCCTATGTTAGATTCCTTGCGGCCAAGGAACTTCCGCTGGAAGACGTCTATGTGGACATCTTCCAAGAGGTGATGAAAGAGATCGGTGAACGCTGGCACAAAAACGAGATTTCCGTCGCAGAAGAACACTACATGACTTCTCTCACCCAGAGGGCGCTCGCGGAGTTCTATCCGCACATCTTCGACACCGAAAGGAACGAGAAGAAGATCGTCGTCTGCACGGTAGGGAGTGAACTGCACGAATTCGGCGCCCGCATGATCTCGGATTTGTTGGAACACATGGGTTTTGATTCCGTCTATCTCGGTGCCGCGGTCCCGAAAGCTTCAGTGCTTCGAAGCGTCGAGAAAAACAAACCTTTCTTCTTGGCGCTTTCTGTGACCATGCCCCAATATCTGAAGGAATGTTTGGAAATCGTGGAAGCCGTCAAAGAAAAACACCCCGACGTGATGGTCGTCGTGGGCGGGAGAGCCTTCACCACCACCGACGAGATCTGGAGGAGATGGCCCGTCGATGCCTATGAGCCCGACGGCAAAGGTCTCATCCGCTGGGTGAAGAGAACGGAGGGGGGAACCTGATGCGGCATGCACTGTTCGAGATCGATGTGAACGGCATCATCCATGACACCCTCTTCAACAGCTTGGAAGTGAATCATGACGTCCCTTCCGTATTCAGCCTGTTTTCCGGCGCGGAAGACAAGCTCCTTGCAGCGTTGAGAAAGGCGAGAAACTCGCACACTGTGCATGATTTTCACCTTTGTGAGATGGAGGTCTCGGGATTGCTTTTTCCCATCGATGGGGGGCTCTATCTTTATGTGGCACCGCCCGAGGACGCATCACTCATGAAGGATGCGCTTCATGATTTCCTTCGCGCTTTGTCCCCAAAAAAGGGGACTCATCCCACCGACAGCTGGCGGTTCTATGAGCAAATCCAGAAACTGAACAACGAACTCATGAACAAAAGCCGGAAAATCGAGAAACTGAACCGGCATTTGAACCGCTTGAACGAGATGTTGAACCGCCGGCTCATCACGGATCCCCTCACGGGTCTTTTGAGCCGCTACCAATATCGCGACGAAATCATGGCCGCCATCGAGAAGGACCCTAAAAAAGGCGGAGTGTTTTGCTATATCGACATCGATGATTTCAAAGCGGTGAACGACACGCACGGTCATCGTATCGGCGACCTCTATCTACAGGCATTCGCCACGCGATTGCGTTCCCTCCCGTTGGAGAACGCTATCGCCATGCGCATCGCCGGCGACGAGTTCGGTCTTTTCCTCCACCCCGTCGATAAGGAAAAGAAGACGTTTTCCCAAAAGCTTTGGACAATGATTCGCGAAAACGTCGTCCGCCCCGTGGAGATTGAAGGGAAGAGCATCCCCCTGCGGCTGAGCATGGGCATTGTCCGCTACCCCGAAGACACAAACGAAATCCACCGGCTCATCGACTATGCCGACTATGCGATGTATGTGGCCAAAAGGTCCGGCAAGAGCAAATACGCACTTTTCGACAAGAAGAAGTACGAAAGAGCGAAGTCCTCATGAAAAACACTCCCGCCCGGGAGTGTTTTTCATGAGGACGTTCTCAAAAGAGGCCCACAATCAGGAAATAGATGACGGGAACGAGAAGCGAAGGCAACATGTTCGCCACGCGTATCTCTTTTATCTCCATGAAGTTGATTCCCATGGCGATGAGGATGACATAGCCGACCATGGCGATGCCTTCTGTCATCACTTCAGGCATGAATGTTCCCGCGAAATAGGCGGCAACGGTAATCGCTCCCTGATAGAGGAGCACGCTCAAAGCGGCGAAGGCCACCCCGATGCCGAACACGGCTGCCAGCATGAGCGCAGTGATGAAATCCAGGGCGCTCTTCATGACCAAGATTGTGATGTCGCCGTGCATTCCGTCCTGGATGGGGCCGAGAATCGCCATCGCCCCGACACAGAAGATGAGTGTACCCGCGATGAATCCTTTCGCCAGCGGTGGAAGGTCATATTTTCTCTCCACGCCATAGGCGAAACGCTGCAGTTTCCCGTCGATATCGATTTTCTCCCCGACAAGCGTGCCGATGACGAGCGAGGAGAGGATCAACAACTCGTTCGAGGTTTCCAGCACACCGTCCTCGATGGACAGGAAATATTTCAGGAACCATCCGATCGAGAGTGCCATGAGCGAAAGTCCCATGACGAAGAGAACGGCCTTCTGGAGTCTCTCGGGCAGGCTCTTCTTGAAGAAGACACCGATGATGGCGGCGATGATGATGGCCAAAGCGTTGATTATTGTTCCCATGGCATTTCCTCCATTGCGTCAGTGGTGATAGAGAAAGGGTCCCGTTCGGGGATCAATCCTTGACGGCGATGGCGTCGATCTCGATGATGACGTCCTTGGGAAGTCGTTTCGCCTCGATCGCCGCTCTTGCGGGTTTGTGGCCGCCGAAGAAATCGGCGTAGACTTCGTTCATGGCCCTGAATTGATTCAAATCGCGCATGAAGATGCCGCAGCGGACGATGTCCTCTTTTTCGAGTCCCGCTTCCCTGACTACGGCCAACACGTTCTCGAGGCTTTGCCGGGTGGCTTTCTTGATATCGTCGATCGGCGTGTCAGCACCGGGTTCGATGGGGAGTTGTCCGGACACATAGAGGGTGCCGCCCTTCATGACACCTTGTGAATAGGGGCCGATGGCTGCGGGTGCGTTTTTTGTTTCGATGGTCTTCATAGGGAAAACTCCTTTCAAGATTGGTAATGGATTTCCAAAATGTTCATCCATTCGTCGACGCGTGCCACGGACGGAGAGGTTATCGCGCGTTTTTCCCCGTCCTTTTCCAACATCACGAAATGGCGGAAGAAGATGTGTTCGCCCCGTTTCAACGTGTTCAAGGGATCGAGGCCCACAATGCGGAAAGGTCCTTTCTCGTGTCTTTTCGCTCTTTCCAGACACGCCACGATGGCTTCTTTGTTCTTTTCGTTGAAGTGTCGACTGAGGTTATGCACTTCCGTATCGACATCCCAAAAGCCGACATCTTCCGGATAGGGGGCGAAGACGATATCGGAGAGCGTGCGTGATTCCTCACCGACGGTATGTGTCCAGCAATCCTCGTCGAAGGCGAGCATGATGGCCGCACCGCTTGTGTTGTTGACGGTGCGGACGGGAAAGAGGCTCTCGGCCGATGCGAGACTTTTCTTCATGCTTGCGACAGTTTCCGTGTACGCTTTGACGTTCAACTTTTCCAGAGCCTTCATCTCGGCGTATACGGCCATGCCCTCATAGGTCTCGACACGGGTCTCGTATGTGAAAGCCTCGGGGAACCTGCGCCTTCGGAAGCCGCGGAGTCCGCGGATCTTTTCGACAAGCGATTCGTCGCAACTGTCGAGGAGTCCGCAAAGCAGACGGTTCTCTTCAAGTTTCGCCGAGAGGTTCGTTTCATCGTAGGGGTAGTCGAGGGCGCAAAGCTCGTTGGCGAAACGTTTCTCCCCCGAAGTCAACTGATGAGCGTGGAACATCTCATGGACAATCAAAGAGGTCAACCGGTCTATGCTCAACGAGCGGGTGTGCTCGTCCACATGCCAAATGGCGAGATAGTCATCGCCATAACGGATAGCGGTGTTGCCGCGGAACCGGTCGTCTCTCGGGATTGTCCCCTCTTCCAGTCGGACGGTGTCGTCGTCATACAGGGCGAAAGGGGAGGGCTTGAAACCGGGAAAGATCCGTTCAAAAGGAATCTTTTGGATTCTTTTTCGGATCAATTCATGCATCTCGTCCATGGACAAAACCTTCTTTCCGACATATGCAAAAAAGGACCCCCCTTGACGAAGGGGTCCTTGTCGGAGCCTATTTCTTATCTTCTTCCGCCTTTTTACGTTCTTCGATGATTTTCTCGACAAGGTTGCCGGGCACTTCCTCGTAGCGGTCGAACCTTCTGGTGAAGGAGCCGCTGCCCTGGGTCATGGCCTTCAAGTCGATGGAGTATTTGACAATCTCCGCTTCGGGGATGTCGGCGGTGATCTTCTTCATGCCGCCGTCGACGGGGTCCATGCCGAGGACGCGCCCGCGGCGTTTGTTGATGTCGCCCATGATGTCGCCCACATAGTCGTCCTTCGCGAGGATCTCGACCCGCATGATGGGCTCGAGGATGGTGGGGGAAGCCTTCTCGAACGCGTCCTTCAATCCGAGGCGGGCCGCGGTCTTGAAGGCCATCTCGTTGGAGTCCACGGGGTGGTAGGAACCATCAAAGAGAACCGCTTGGAGGCCGATGACGGGATATCCCGCCAAGGGACCTTTCTCGATGGCCTCGACAAGGCCTTTTTCCACGGCCGGATGGAAGTTCTTGGGAACAGCGCCCCCATAGATTTCTTCCTTGAAGATGAATTTCTCTTCGCCGTTCGGATCAAGGGGCTCGAAACGGATCTTGACTTCACCGAATTGTCCGGCGCCGCCTGTTTGTTTTTTATGGCGTCCATGACCTTCGGTCTTCTTCTTGATGGTCTCACGGTAGGCGATTTTCTGGTCGAGAGTGTCGACATCGACCTTGTACATGTTTTTCATCTTTTCGAGGATATAGCCGATATGGGTCATGCCCATGCCGCCCAAAAGCAACTGTGCGGTCTCTTTGTTGCGCTGGGTGACGAACGAGGGGTCCTCCATGTTGAGTTTCTGCAGTGCCGAGGAGATCTTGTCCTCGTCCTCTTTGCGTTTGGGATGGATGGCCACATATATGGTGGGTGAGGGGAGTTCGGCCCCGTCAAAGATAATCGGGTTCTTGGGGTCGGTGATGGTCGCCCCGGTATGGATATCGGCGGCTTTTGCGACAGCACCCATGTCCCCCGCGCCGATCGAATCGATTTCTAGTTGTTTCTTGCCTTGCAGGGTGAAGATGTTTCCGAGTTTCACGGTCTTTTTCGAGTTCGTGACAAGGACCTCCTTGCCGGAGGTGATGTTGCCCGAGACGACCTTGAAGATGTTCACGGAGCCGATGAAGGGGTCGATGGTCGTCTTGAAGACATAGGCGGAGAAGGGAGCTGCATCCTTGGTCTCTCTTTCCGTCTCGTCGCCGGTTTCCGGATTCTTGCCCCGCATGGGCTTGAGTTCGCTCGGAGCCGGCATGAACCGGGCGGCCATCTCCAAGATGGCCTCGGTACCGATGTCTTTCGTCGCTGAACCGACAACCATCGGTTTCAGTTCACCGTCCACGACACCTTGTCGGAGCCCTTTGCGAATTTCTTCGGGGGTGAGTTCCTCACCTTCGAAATATTTCTCCAAAAGCTCCTCGCTGGTCTCGGCTACCGATTCGACAATCTGTTCGCGGAGCTTTTCGACCCTGTCTTGAAGGTCTTGGGGAATCTCGGCCTCTTTGGCCGCGCCGGAGTCAAAAAGGTATGCTTTCATATCGACGAGGTCGACATAACCCTTGAAATCCTGGGCGGTGCCGATCGGCCAAGTGAAGGGGACGGCCTGACGGCCGAATGTATCGTTGATATTGTTGATGAGTTCTTCGAACTTGATGTTTTCCTTGTCGAGCTTGTTGATGAAAAGGATGGTGGGGATGTTCCGTTTGTTCAGTTCGATCCACAAACGTTCGGTCCCGACTTCGATACCCTTGGTCGCATCGATCACGAGGATGGCGCCTTTGACGACGGAGAGCGCCCGGTTGATCTCACCGACGAACTCCTCGCTACCCGGGGTGTCGATGAAATTGTACTTGTGGCCCTCGTGTTCAGCGGGGATCAAAGACAAAGACATACTCGTCATGCGGTTTTGCTCTTCGACGAGATAGTCCGAGGCGGTGTTTTTCTCTTCCACAGTGCCTTTTTTCTCTTTCGCACCGCTCACCTGAAGGACGGACTCGGTGAACGAGGTCTTTCCCGAGCCGAGATGTCCCAATACGGCGACGTTTCGTATTTTGTCAGTGTCGTATCGTTTCATGAGCGAATTCCTCCACGTTTTGATAGTTTTTGTGCAACCCTGTACATTATAGCATAGTCGCCGCCCATTGAATAGTGCCCGAAACGGGTGAACGGGGATTTTCTGGAATCGGTGGTTCCCGGGACCCAAGCAAAGAAAAAAACCGGTACGCCAGGGGGGATGGCGCACCGGGTGGTGCCGCTTTTTTTAGGTGCTCCGGTGTTTCTGGTAGAGGCGGGTGACCTCTTCCCAGTCGACAACGTTCCAGAAGGCTTTGATGTAGTCGGGGCGACGATTCTGGTATTTGAGATAGTACGCGTGCTCCCAGACGTCGAGGTTGAGAAGCGGTTCGCCTTCGTCGAAGGGGATATCCTGGTTGGGACTCGACGTGACGACGAGTCTGCCGTCCGGTCTCACGAGCAGAAAGGCCCAGCCGCTTCCGAAACGGGTCTTGGCGGCGGTCTCGAATTTTTCCTTGAAGGCGTCGAAGGAACCGAAGGAATCCTCGATGGCCTTCATGAGATCATCGCCGATCTGCGGCTTCTTGTCTGCAGGGGCGAGTATCCGCCAGAAAAAGGTGTGATTGTAATGTCCGCCACCGTTGTTGCGGACGGCTGTCCGAATGTCCTCCGGTACTCCGTCGAGGTTCTTCAAGACCTCCTCGAGAGGTCTTTGGGCCAAGTCTTCATGGCCTTCTACGGCGTTTTTCAATTTGTTGATGTAGGCTTGGTGATGTTTGGTGTGGTGGATTTCCATGGTCTGTACATCGATGTGGGGTTCAAGGGCATCATACGCGTAGTCCAGTTTTGGCAATTGGAAATTCATGTTTGGAACCTCCTTTTCTCCTTGGTTTCAATTACATTATCACAACAATTTAGACAGATTTCAAATAATATGCACCCATGAAAAAGATGCCAGTGACGATATGTCACTGACATCCTATCGGTCCTTTCGTGTCCAATTATGTCGATGATTCAAGCTTTTTGCGTCTTCTCTTTCGTTCGGGCGGGGAGTATGTGGTTTTGGAATTTCAAGTAGGAATAAAAGAGGAAGATGACGGTGTAGATGCCGAAACGGACGAATCGGAGGTTCCCCGTATCTTGCTGGGCGATGAGATTGATGGTGAGAAGATGGGCATAGATGAAAGCATAAGCCGCGTAGGCCCATTTATGGAGTTTCCGCCATTGGAGCGGGTGGAGTTTCTTGCGGATTTTCGGGAAAGATGTCACAAATAGCGGCAACATGATCAAGAAAGCGATGGTGCCGGTCGGATTCCATGCCGTAAGGGCGGTGACAATCAAAAAGCCGGCATGGGGAACGAGAAATATGAAGCCGAGTATGGCCATTTCCCTCCGGACGCGCATCAAGGTGATCTTTTGTGGGGATTTGTTCTTGAACGCCCCCGCGAACATGACAAGCACGAAGAGAGCGAAGGTCAGATGTCCCTGGAAAACGAGTTGATAGACGACGGGTATGCTGGCAAGCTCGAAAGCCAAGGCTCCGGCCTGTTCGAGGATGCCCAGGACCAAAGCGGCAAGAGCGATGATTGAAGCGATGCCGTAGTAGACGTATTCGTTCTTGTGCAGATGCTTGCCGAGATACACGATAAAAAGGACAAGCGGAATGATGGCGATGAATCCCGCGAAACTCAGGATGTGTTCCATGTTGTTCCTCCTAATGTGTTTGGTCTGTATCCATTCTATCACAACCGGGTACGCTTTACGAAAGGTGGATGCGACATGTTTTCCTCTTGCCCCCCTTGCGGTTTTTTGGTATCATTGGTAACGGTTGTGTCCGCTTGCAAAGCCTTGGCGACTGTGTTATAATCTTCGTGCCGTTGAGGGAATGCGGAAGATGCGCCCATAGCTCAATTGGATAGAGCGTTTGACTACGGATCAAAAGGTTAGGGGTTCGAGTCCTCTTGGGCGCGCCACACGGGAAGTAGCTTAGCTTGGTAGAGCGCTTGGTTTGGGGCCAAGAGGTCGCAGGTTCAAATCCTGTCTTCCCGACCATCGTCATACGGGCGGAACGCACGTATGAAATCCTTCGGCCGAAGGATTTTTTTGTTACCGCGTTCCGCCCGCGAGATTCCGTTTACAAAAGTCGAAAAATACAGTACAATGGCTTTGATTTCGCGCATTGGCACACGTTTCACGGGAAGTAGCTCAGCTTGGTAGAGCGCTTGGTTCGGGGCTAAGAGGTCGCAGGTTCAAATCCTGTCTTCCCGACCATCGATTATAACGCCTTTCCGAGGCGTTTTTCATTTGTTTCGGATATCCGATTGAGAGGATTGCGGACGGTGGGAAACATTTTTTCCGCTATCAGCTCAGAACCGTTTTGACAGGCGATATCCGTCCCGATATGTTACAATGTAAGAAAGTTGGCCCCCGGGCCTTTGCTTTTCCCCTTCGTGGCAGCAACCATATCATCCCGCCCGCAAGGGGATTTGAGAGCCCGCTATACCGGCAGGAATGTCGCCATGTCCGGTGTCTTCGCATCTTGCTCCTTTCATTGTCCAAAAGATGCTGTGCTCGGTTTTCAATCATAGAGATACCCACGGAAAATAGCGCAACGGTGGTATGCATGACGACACATAGGATTGTTGGCGGGTCGGACTTGTGCTATAATGTTTCGTAGCGAGAAGGGGCCTGTGTGAGTGTTCCATTGACGCAGGGACGCAGGAGTGGAAGCCATGTTCATACATCTTTTGGCAAACGGCAACCCCATCATCGAAACACTCAATGATTTTTTCGAGATCGTCATCGATTTCTTTAAGCAATATGGAGAAATCGGGCTTTTCATATATTCCATCATAGAGACCATCACCCCCATGGCGGGTGTGGAACTCATCCTCATACCCATCGTGAGTCTTGAAGTGAGACCGTGGTGGTTCACGACACTGAACATTGTCGTCGCTAACACCATCGGTGCCATGATCGTCTATTTCTTTTTAGCGAAAGAAGACAACCGCATCTACAACCGCATGGTCAAAAAGAAGACCCGCGACCGTGCCAAACGTCTCTTCGACCGTTATGGTTTTTGGGCCATCTTCATCTTCGCTTTGACCCCGCTTCCCTTCTTTTTGATTCTTTTCACGGCCTCTGTCGCCAAAATGAAGTTCGTTCCCTACATCATTGCCGCCTTCTGTTCTCGGGCGACCCGTTTTTTCATCATCACCTTCACCGTACATGTTCTCGGCGGACAGACGAGCGACATCATCCTTTGGCTCGCCCTCATCGGCAGCAGTATGGCTTTTCTGATGATGTTTCTACAGCGGCGGGCCTTGGCCCACTTCGAGAAAAGAGCCGCTGATGGTGTTCCTTCGGAAGACGCAGAAACCGACAAGCAGCACGATGTGTAAAGTCTTGACAACCACGGGAAATGTGATACCATAAATTCGCCAAGGACGAGGGTCCCGTAGCCAAGTGGCTAAGGCAATGGACTGCAACTCCGTGATCACCGGTTCGAATCCGGTCGGGACCTCCAAATGGAACCCCCAAAAGCCCTCCGGGGCTTTTTTTGTGGAAGGAAAAGAAAAAAGGAAGCCACGACGGGCTTCCTCGGGTTATGGCGACAGATGGTCAGTCCTTTCCTTCGATCTCGTCTATGGGCCAATCCTCTTGGCCGGCGTAGGGGGTGATCAGGATGTCGTTCGTGACACAGAATTCACCATAGACTTCCGCTTGGAGCTTGAGCTCGAGTTCGATGAGTTCCCGGATATAGAGGGGAAGCTCTGTGATGTTCTCGCCGATGTCGTCGAACCGGTTGTCTTCATAATAGAAGACGTAGTCGTTCGTCGCGATCGTGTAGTATTCGTCATCGTCGAAAGCGGTCGTCTCCCCATAGCTGATGTTGTTGCTGGTGTCGATGAAATGGTTCAAGTCGCTGCCGAGAAGATCCGCCGCCACGACCGCGTTGTCGAAAGGCCAGACTTCATAGAGCGTGGACAGGGTGATGGGCTCGTCACCCGGAAACGGGTGTCTGGTTCCGCCGTAGTTTTGACTGCCGACATCGGCAGAAGAAGCGATTCGCATGAGTTCGGCCGCCCAGTCGGAGAGCTCACCGCGGTCGAAACCGCGAGCGGGCGTGATGATGGGATCGTTGAATATCTCGTCGGTCTCGAGGACATATTCGTCGATTATCGCCTGGATGTCGGGATGGGCCTCCCAGAACAAGGTATCGTCATTGCGGGAGAGGTTCCGCATGGAAGTGTCGACAATGTCGTTCCCATCGAGTTCGAAGCGGATGTGACCGACATATTCTCCGTAAGCCCCGGATTGGATGGCGGGGACATCGCCGTCATAACGTGTGTATTCCCAGTGTCTGTGGCCGTTGAAGATGGCATCCACGCGGGCGTCTTCGTCAAAATGCCGGACATCGTCGTTCACGTTGCCGATATCATGGGTGAGAAGGAGCACGATGTCGACATCCTCGTCCTGTCTCAGATAGCGGGCGTAGTCCTCGACGATGGGTCCGGGATTCTTGAATTCATAGTTTTCGACCATCCTTCTCGCGATCGAGGATTCGAGGCCGTAACCGATGGTGCCGATGATACCGATCCGGAGATCACCGCGTTCGAAAATCACATAGGGGTCGATGTTCTCGGGCATATCGTCGGTTCCCTTGTAATGCACATTGGCGCCAAGGAGAGGGAATTCGGCGATGCCTCCGTCGGGGTCGAAATAGTCGGTGACGACTTCCAACCCCCAGTCGAACTCGTGGTTGCCGATGGCCAAAGCGTCGAAATATGTGGCGTTCATCAGTTCGATGACGGATTTCCCGTGATAGTAGTTGGAGAGCGCGCTCCCTTGCAGCATGTCGCCGCCCGCGAGCACGAAAGTCCCTTCCGGGTTCTCCCGTCTTCTTTCGATGAGAAAATTGCCGATGCGAGCCATGCCCATGGCGTTACCACTTGGAAGGATGGCACCGTGGAGATCGTTCAGATAATAGATGTCGATGACCTCGGGTGTCACTTCGGGGTCCGGTTCCAAGGACCCTTCCGAGGGAGAGGTGCCGCAAGCGACAAGCGTCAAAGCGGCGATGATGAAGAGCGTGAAGGTCAGAAAGTGTTTCATGGGGAAATCATCCTTTGTGAGAAATCTAAAAGCATTATAACACAGGCAGGTCCATATGATGAAAACGACGATGCATCTTTCGCCAAGACACAGTTTCTTTCCACAAGATGCGTTGTGGGGGGCGTATATGTTATAATTATGATACAAACACGGTCTTTGTGCGGAAGAAACCATGAGTATCCGCTGCCACGGAGGCTCTCATGACCTTTCAAAGACGTTTCATCGATGCGGTTGATGGTAGAAGGCTGAAACTGCACGTGATGCGCGCAAAAGACGACAGGAAAGGGGTCGTCCATATTTTGCATGGTATGGGCGAACATGCCGAAAGATATGAAGAGTTCGCAGCGTATCTTGCCCAAAACAATTACACCGTCTATGCCCATGACCACCGGTTGCACGGCGGGAGTCGTGAAGAAGGGGAAGAGGTCGGAATCTTTCGCAAAAAAGACACATTCGACAGCATCATCGAAGATGTCGGCACCGTCCAAGCATACATATCCGAGAAGGAGGGTGTCACGGACATCACCACCCTCGGCCACAGCATGGGCTCTCTCATCCTGCGGCGCCATCTCCAGACGGACGGCCGTTTCACGAAAAGAGCGATCGTCATGGGGACTCCCCCCGCATATTCGCGGGTCATGGTCACAACAAGCCGCCTCCTGGCTTTTCTCACAGGACTTTTCCTTTCGACGCAAAAGCGCAACCGGTTGATGCATGCCCTCATGAAGCGTAATACCGCCCACCGCGTAAAGGAGAGGGAACGGGAGAACGATTGGCTCACCCATGATGAAGAGATCGTCCGTCGTTATGAAGAAGACCCGCATTGCGGTTTCGCCTACAACAAATTCTTCTATCGCGAATTCTTCGGACTCTTCGCAAAGGTGAATCACCCCCGAGCCATCGGCCAGACCCCCGCCATCCCCATGCTTTTCATCTCCGGCGAAAAGGATCCCCTTTCCCGAGGCATGCGTTCGGTAGAGCGGCTTTTCTCCCGATACGACAAGCTCATCGACGGTTTTCAAGGAACCATCCATACAGTGACGAAAGCCCGCCACGAAGTTTTGAACGAAACCGACAGGTCGAAGACCTTTACGCGTATACTCGCATGGATCAAGGAGAATTGAGCATTCCTCCAATCAAGGAGGTCGGATCATGACATCGCTTCCCTATTCACGAGACAATCTGAAGATTCTGGGACGCCTTTTCCGCAATTTTCGTGAGTGCAAGGGGTATTCCGCCCGCGGGGTGGCCCGGAGCGCCAGACTCTCCCACACCGTCGTCAGCGACATCGAGAACTGCAAAATCCATCCGAATCAGGATACATTGAAGGAACTCTACCGGACCGTGGGTGTCTCCATGTTTTTCGGCGCGGAGGAAATAAGCTCTTTGAAGCACCTCCTCGCCGCTTTCAACAACGCGGTCTATTACACCCATCCGGACGATGTCGACATGTATTATGAAGCCTTGAAAAAACGGGCCAAGAGGCTTTTGCACTCCCCCTTGCGCGTGGATTTCTTGCTGGCCAAGGAGACATATCGGAGTTTCCGTCTGCAGAAGCGTCGCCACGGGATACTCGACGAACTCGAAGAAGTCTATGAGTATCTCTCTTCAGAACAAAAACAGATGTACAACCTGATTTTGGGCATAAAATATTATCATGCCGCCGAATACGATGTGGCTCTCACATATCTGAAAAAGAACATGGAGATTCCCGAACCGCAGAATTTCTATGCTGTGACCATCTCCTTCCTCGCGCGAGTGTACGATTTCCTCTTCAAAGACCACAGAAGCCTGAAATACGCTTTGGAGGCCGCCAAACTACACACCGCCCTGAACAACACCTACCGGAAGATGGAAATCGAGGTTGTGGTCGTCAAGAAACACATCGAATTGGGGAACTATGAGGAGGCGGAGAACACCATCCGCTATCTCAAACAGTCCCTGAACCGCACCTTGCGCTTCCGGGAAGCGTTCCAGCGGGTGATCGCCCGCATGGAGGCCTATCTCGCTTTCGCCAAGGGCGATAATGAGCAAGCGCTAGCACATTTCGAGACCGCGAAAGAGGATGCCCCGCGGTTTTGGTTCTATCAAGCGTATCTCAACCACGAGATCGGCAACGCCGACAAGGCCCGGACCTGCCTGGACCAAATCGAAAAACATCCGCCGGGGAAGGTGCGGGATTTCTTCTTCGCCGCGGGGCGACTCTTCTTGGCTCATATCGGCGAGGATATCCCCGATACGGATCTCGAGAATGCGGTCCGGACCATCTACGAAAACATGGATGTCATCCCGAATGCGCCCTTGTACTATATGATCAACGAGATGCTCATCGCCCATCATGAACGATGCGGTGATTACAAGGCAGCCCTCGAAGTGGCGAAACGGCATCTTTCCTTCTATAAACAACGTGATTTTTTGCGCTGACCGAACAGAATTCCGCACTTAACCCCCCGAAAAACGGATGGTGTAAACTAACGTTCCCATCTTGCTAATTCGTTCATGGTCTATCATAATGATGGTAGAGCGGTGGGTTAAGGAAGTCGCGGATGAATCATATACGATTCATCGCAAAAAAAAAATCATTTTTTTCACCGGGCGGAAGCCCGGTGTTTTTTTTGTCACCGGATAGAATCCTTGAACAAAGACGAGAGGAGGTGTATGATGGAAATGCGGAGGGCGGCGGAGTTGGCCCTCTCTCCAAAACAAGCTCCTAGAGGCGTGTGTCTCCCTCTTTTTCTACCAGGCACGACAGCACGATAGAACGGTGGTGAACCATTTTGGATCCTTACTCATTGTTGTTATATATTGCGGTCATTCTCCTTGTGGGATATGTTTTTGGAAAAATCGTCGGGCTTTTGCATCTTCCGGAGATTTCCGGATACATTCTGGCAGGGCTTGTCATCGGACCGAGCATGCTGAATCTCATCGACCACACGGCGATTGGTGGATTGAGCGTCATCTTGAATGTTGTTTTGGCCGTCATCGCCTATCAGATCGGTACGGAGCTTTGGTTTCCGAAACTGAAGAAACATGGTGTACGGATCGTATTCCTCACTCTTATCCATGCTATCGGTGTGGCCGTAATCGTCTTTTTTGGCACTTATCTTTTGATGGGGGAACTGTGGTTGGCACTGGCTCTTTCGGCATTGGCTGTCGCTACGGCGCCGGCGCCCATCATGGTCATTATCCATAAGTTGCACGCCAAAGGTCCCCTGAGTGACACTATCGTCCCTTTTTTGGGGATTCTCGACATCACAGCGGTGCTCATGTTCGGTCTTCTTTCCTCTATAGCGGTGTCGTTAGTGAGCGGTGCCGCACTTGACATTTTCAACACGTTGCTCATTCCGCTCAAAGAAGTCGCTTTGTCCGTCATCGTCGGGGCAATCTTCGGTGCCGGGTTTGGTATTGCTTCGAAATTGTTCCTCTGCAGGCTGACGAAAGACGATCAATACACCGCCTATCTAGTCATGGCTCTGGCTTTCATCACCCTTTCCGTCTGGGTTGCGCACACTTATCATCTTTCCATGATATTGATCCCTCTCATCACGGGTATGGTTTTCACGAATTTCATCGGCAAAGAGACTTTTTTGCTTCAGGATAGCGCTATCGAACACTTTGAGCGTCCCTTCATCATCCTTTTCTTCACCATTGTCGGATTGGACATGTCACTCGGTGTTTTGCGTGATGCCGGCGCTTTGGCTTTGCTCTACATATTTTTCCGGGTTGTCGGCGTGATTGTCGCGAACTATCTCGGTGCGACAATCACAGGTTATCCCGCTACAATCAAGAAACACATGGGCTTGAGTCTACTGTCGCAAGGTGGAGTGACAATAGGAATGCTGATCGCTCTCACGACGTTACTTCCGGAAGAAGAAGCCCGCATCATACAGACTGTGGTTCTCTCGAGCATCCTCTTCTTCGAGATCGTCGGTCCCGCTGTCTTCCAGTCGACACTGGAGAAGGTCGGAGAGATAAAACCGCCTTCCGGGATGTTTTCCGTCAAAGATGGCGAGAAGACTTGAAATCCGGCCCCACAGGTCGTTTTGAGCGTCAAGAATTTCCCTCTCTGCCTTATCTGCACAGCTTGCGTATGTTATAATGTCAATTGTGATAAAATGTAAGCGCTCTAACCCTTGCAAACATCCAAGAATGGAGATGACGAGACCATGGACGAAGCGAAGGAACTGTGCATGACGGCCGTTATCAAAGACCGGCCGGAACAAGGGTTCACCATCGAGAAGAGGAAAATCAGCACCGAATTGAAAAAAGATGAAGTTCTTGTAAAAGTCCGCACAGCTTCGTTTTGCGGAACGGACTATCACCTCTACACCTTCGACGAATGGGCGAAAAACCGTTTGCGGCTCCCCTTGATTGTCGGCCATGAGTTCAGTGGCGAGGTCATCAAGGTCGGAAAACGCGTCGAGAAGGTGAAAAAGGGCGACATTGTCAGCGCCGAGACTCACATCATCTGCGGCGAGTGCGAGTTCTGTCTTCGCGGTGAAGGACATATCTGTGAGAACACAAAGATTATCGGTGTTGACACGGATGGTTGTTTCGCCGGTTATGTCAAAATCCCCGAGGCGAACTGCTTCTTGAACAACAAGGCCGCGAACCACTTGCACCTTTCCGTCCAGGAACCATTGGGCAACGCCGTCCACACCATGGCGCACTTCCCGGTGGAAGGAAGAAGCGTGGCGATTGTCGGTTGCGGGCCGCTCGGCCTCATGGGTATCGATGTCTCACGTGCCTATGGTGCGAAGAAGATCATCGCCATCGAGATCAACGCGTATCGTCGACAAAAAGCGGAGGAGCTCGGTGCCGACGTGGTCATCGACCCCCGGGAAGAAGATGTCGTGAAACGGGTCCTCGAAGAGACCGACGGACGCGGTGTGGATGTCGTCGGCGAATTCAGCGGCAACAAGACCGCCATTGAACAGGCGTTCAAATATATCAAGCCCGGCGGCGGCATGAGCCTGCTCGGCATCCCGGCGGAAAACATCGAGTTGAATCTCGCCGATGATGTCGTGTTCAAAGGCATCGAGATCTACGGCGTCGTCGGAAGAAGGATCTATGACACCTGGCATGAAGTGCGCCGACTGATTGATGAGGGAAGGCTCAATCTCGACAAGATCATCACACATCAACTCCCGCTCAAGGATGTCGAGAAAGCGGCCGAAATCATGAAATCGGGCGACAGTGGAAAAATCGTTTTGATTCCCGAGGAGGACGACTATGAGTGAAAAATGGAAATTCATCGAAGACGAGATTCAAAAACTGAAAGACGACGGGGTCTATCGGAAACTCCCCGTGAACTACGGCCCCTGCGACAATGAAATCGAACTCGACGGAAGAAAGGTCATCAACCTCTCCAGCAACAACTATCTCGGTTTCGCCAACCATCCGCGCGTGAAGAAAGCCGCCAAAGAAGCCGTCGACAAATACGGTGCCGGCGCCGGCGCCGTACGGACGATTGTCGGCAACCAGGACCTCATCGAGAGACTTGAAGAACTCCTGGCGGAGTTCAAGCGCGAAGAGGCCGTCATCTGTTTCCAATCGGGCTTGAACTGCAACATCGGCACCATCCAGGCCGTTACCGCCAAAGGCGACCTCATTGTGAGCGACGAATTGAACCACGCCTCGATCATCGACGGCGTGCGCCTTTCCCAAGCCGACAAGGCCATCTACAAGCACAACGACATGGCGGATCTGGAGCGGATTCTCAAAAAGAGACGCAAGGATTATGCGAACGTCTTCATCATCACCGACGGTGTCTTCTCGATGGACGGCGATCTGGCCGACCTTCCGCGGATCGTCGAACTGGCGAAAGAACACGATTGCCTCACCTATGTGGATGACGCCCACGGTAGCGGTGTGCTCGGCGAGAGCGGCCGCGGCACCGTGGACCATTTCGGCCTCCACGGCGAGATCGATTTCATCGTCGGCACCCTGAGCAAGGCCATCGGTATTGTCGGCGGCTATGTCGCCACCAAACAGAGTGTGAAGGATTGGCTCTTGCACCGGGCTCGTCCCCTGCTTTTCTCGACCGCGCTTCCGCCGGCGGCGACGGCGGCGACCATCGAAAGCGTGAAGATGCTCATGGAAAGCGAAGAGCACACGGAGAAACTCTGGGCGAACGCGGAGCATTTCAAGAAATCGCTGCGTGACCTCGGATTCGACATCGGCGAGAGCGAAACCCCCATCACCCCGGTCATGATCGGCGGGGAGGCCAAGACCATGGATTTTTCCAAGGCTTTGTTGGATGAAGGGGTATTCGTTTCCGGCATCGTCTTTCCGACCGTTCCCAAGAACAAAGGCCGTTGCCGCGTCATGATCAGCGCCGCGCACACCAGAGAGAATCTCGATAAAGCCATCGCCGCTTTCGAGCGGGTGGGGAGGAAACTGGGCGTCATCTGACGCTCTTTTTCCATGAGACGCTATATCGGTTATGCCTCATTGGTCGTTTTCGCCGTGGTCCTCATGGGGGCGACCATCCACAGTGCTTACAGCGAAAACATCTTTCTCTCTCTGGCGTTCGTCCCTTTCATCATCGCCATGCTCTATGTGTTCCGACGTGCCTTCATCGAGACGAAAAACCTCGAGGAGAGCTATGGGCCCTTTTCGAGAAAAGCCCTATATGATTTTTTGGCGACTTCTATCGCCTCCGTCATCACTTTCATACTGAGTACGCAAGCCGGGCTCGGTGCCGTCACCGCTTCCGGGGCCGTCGGGCTTGTGGCCGCGATCGCCGTGAAGCCTTATGCCGTACCGATCTTCTGCGGGTCGTTTCTCGGGATGTGTTCCCCGGACCATTTTTCCATGGGGCAGTTCATCATTGCTTCTGTCGTGGTGGGAGTCATTTTTGTGGCAACGAAAGACGTCTTCAACGGCTATGGGGGGAAGCTCGGGACCATCGCCTTCGGTGCGGCCCTTCTGACGGGCATCATCGTGCGGGCCGATTTTCTCGATCCGATCGTCTATGACTCCTGGGAAAGGATTCATCTCGTCGCCGCGAGCGTTGTCGGTGCTGTGACGGCCTACATCATCAGTATCCGCTTCAAAGCCGGACCGGTATTCGGTAGCGCCGTCGTCGGTGTGGTCGCGGGCCCTCTTTTACCCTTTATTTTCGGTGACTTCGGCATCGACCTCGCCATCGCCGCTTTCGGAGCGTCTTTCGTCGGCATGAGTTCTCCCGAGAAGTTGCGCGATGAGCGCTATATCTTCCTTGCCGGGGTCATGTTCGGTTTCATCTTCGTTTTGAGCGCGCCTTTCTTCAACGGTTCCGGGGGCAAACTCGGGACCATCGCCTTCATCAGCGCGATGATGATCGGCGGGGTACGGATCTTTCTCGAACGGAAAATCTTCACCGGCGCCTCTTGACAAAGAACCCCAAAAGCGGGGTGGATGCATGCAGGATCTCCTGACTGTCTTCAATCTGTCCGAGAACAAAGAGGATTTCGGCTATGCGGTGCGCATTCTACGCACCCGCCGGAACGAATCGTTGCGCGATCTCGCCCGCAAAGCGGGCTTTTCGCATGCACACGTGAGAAAGATCGAGACCGGCTCGACGGCCATCGGCCGGGATGTCTTTACGCGTCTATCCCGCGTGCTCGATCTCGACCTCACCTTCGACGAAGAAGAAAAAGCCACGTTCAAGGACCTTGAGGAACGACTGGAATACGCCTTTTTGTATTTGGATCACGATGCGACCGAACGTCTGTACAAACAATTGCAAGACCCCCGCGACATCCATGGTCATTCGCTTTGGATGACCGATTATATGGTCGTCATGCTCGGATGCGCCTATCTCGGGCGGACCGGCTCACCGGAGGATGCGGATTCCTTGGTCGGGGAACTCACATCCGTCGCAGCCCTTTTCCCTCCCGAAAAAAAACAGAAGTTCCATGTCTATCGGGGCGCCCACTATTATCACTGGAATCATTTTGATGAGGCCATTGAGGATTATCGCCAAGCGATCGATCTGGCGGTGAACCGTTCGCACACGGCGCTCGCGCATCTTTTGTTGGCCCGCACCTATAACGAGACCGGCCATCTGACGGAATCATCGCATCATATCGAAAAAGCCCGCGACATGTTCGAGAAGGACCAGAACGTGCTCCGCGTCTCAGAATGTGATGCCGTGGAGATATCGAACATGATCAAGGCCGGAATCCGTGTTGGTGTGGAGGAACGATTGGAGAAGATCGTCGCGACCGCGCACCGCTATGGATATACTGCCCTGGAGAGCTTCTTGGAGACCGCCTGGGCCCTCTATCACTATTTCGGGAAGGATTATGACAAAGCCCTTGAAAGACTGGACAAAGCCAAAGATGATACGACCCGTGGCCATTATTTCCGCGCCCTCCTCTTATTGAAGCAGAAGGGACCGCAAGCGGCATTGTCCCATATCGAGAGTCTGCCAAGAGAAAGCGACAAGACCGGGCGTTTCGACATGTACGAGAAAGGAATCTCCTTCATGAGGGTATATGCGGAAAAAGGACTTGCCGAATCAAAAAAGGAGCTCGAAATGTTCTTCGAGACCGCTTGGGAACAGATGGCCCCGGTCACGGCGGATGTCGCCTATTCCTACTATATTCGGCTTTTGAAAGAGAAACGCCGCTACAAAGAGGCTTATGAAGCCACGAAGAAGATGATCACCATGACCAAGCGTTCATTGGCTTGAGAAGGAGTTATCCGCCATGTCCGAATGCATATTCTGCAACTTGAAACACGAGATCATCTACGAAAACACGCACGTTTTCGCGGTCTATGACCGCTTCCCCGTGAGCAAGGGTCATGTCCTCGTCATTCCCAAACGCCATATCGAACATTACTTCGAAGCCACCGAGGAAGAGATCGTCGCCATCCACAAGGGCCTTCACGCCATGAAGACCCATCTGGACAAGCGCTACGCCCCCGACGGCTATAACATCGGCGTCAACGTCCATGCCGCGGCGGGACAGACCGTGTTCCATCTGCACATCCATCTCATCCCGCGCTACGCGGGCGATGTCGACAATCCCGCGGGTGGTGTCCGCGGTGTGATTCCGGACAAGAGGACGTATTGAGGGGGGGCGGCTATGAACATGAATCGTTTCGAAGCTTTCTTTCTGAAACGTCTCGTCATGGCGGGAGCTCTGCTCCCCTTGGCATCAGTGCTCATCCTTTTTATCTTGTCCGGTGTTTTCGACACACTCGAGACCGCCTTTCTCCATTATGTCCTTCTCGTCCTGGCGACCTCTTCCCTCGGCATCTTCACATATTTTATCGCCACGAGACATCTGCGTCACACTCTGGCGCTCGCTTCGGTCATCGCCGATTCCAGTCATGACGGCATCGTGATCACGGACCGGAAGAACCGCATCGTCTATGTCAATCCGACGGTGGTCCGCGCGACGGGATACGGAAAAGAAGAGATCATCGGCGGGACACCCGGAGACTTCAAGTCGGGTATCCACGACGAGGAATACTATAAGCGGATGTGGCGTTCTATCCACGAACAAGGGTATTGGCGCGGAAAAATCTGGGACCGCCGGAAAAACGGCGACTTTCTTCCCAAGGACCTCACTATCCGTACCGTGAAAGACAAAAGAGGAAACATCCGCTACCATCTCGGCATCCATCGCGATCTGACCGAGATCGAGGCGTTGAAAAAAGACAAGGAAAAGCTCCTCCGGACCCATCCCGAAACCGGTCTCTCCAACGAGTTGGCTTTGCGGGAAAGGATGGAGGAGCTCTTCGACAAATCCATTCCCTTCCACCTCCTTCTCACCAAGGTCAACAACAAGTCCGCTCTTATGGCGAGCGCGGATGAGACATCCTATCTGAGCGTGTTCAGGCCTCTTTCCCAGAAACTTAAAGAGGGGGACCCTCCCGCCTTCTATGCGCAAATCGACAGCGAATTCTTCGCTCTTCTCGTCTACAGGGGTGCAAAAGCGGAAGAAGCTTTCGAATCTGTTCTCCGCGACCATAACGAGAGATTGAAGGATACGGCCGGACGCCTCGATGTTCCCTTGGATTGCACTTCGGCACTTGCCGCCCATCCGGAACATGGTGATGCCACCGACGATCTCCTCACCGCCGCCTTCGTCACACTGGAAGCCGCCATCGAAGCGGGCGAAGAGGCCATGTCATTCACACCCTCCCTCCAAAAGGCGCTGGAAGAGACCCAACGCCTCGCGGATACACTCAAGACCGCTGTGGAGAACGAAGAACTCACTGTGGCCTATCAACCCATCGTCAATCTGGAATACGGCGGGATTGCCGGATTCGAAGCACTGGCCCGGCTTGCGGGACATTCTCCGGCAGCGTTCATCCCTCTCGCCGAAAGACGCGGTCTGATCGGTGCCATCGGTGAGCTCGTCCGCAAACAAGCGCTTGCGGCGAAGAAGGTCTTCGACGGACTCGTCGGTGAAAATTGCCTGCTCTTTTTGAACATCAGCGTGCAAGAGTTCACGGATGATGCGTTCCTTCCCGAAATCACGGCTCAATGCCGAGAGGCCGGCGTGCATCCCGAAGACATCATCTTAGAGATCACTGAGTCCACATACATCTCGAACTATGCCGCTTTCAACGACCATCTGCGCGCATTCAAAAAAGAGGGTTTCCGCATCGCCTTGGATGATTTCGGTACGGGATATTCCTCGCTCTCCCATCTGCACGAGATGCCCATCGACATGTTGAAGATCGACCGTTCATTCATCGCCGACCTTCCTCGTGCGAGAAGCCTCGGTGTCATCGAGGGGATTCTCGCCCTCGGGAAGGCCTATGGACTTGGCATCATCGCCGAAGGGATCGAACGAGCCGAGCAAGCGGAAGTCATCAAGAGACTCGGTGGCACGTTCGGTCAGGGATTCCATTTCTCAAAGCCTCTCAGCGAAGAAGTGATGACAAGGGTCTTGCAAAAGAAAAACGGCCCTTTCAACGGCCGCTTCGAGGTTTGAGTCGGCAGACGCTCCGATCGAGCGTTCGCAATATCAAAAAGAATCCCGCGCCAATCAACAAGAGCAGAATCACCTTCCAAAGCAGGTTGCCGTGCGGAAAGACGATGGGCGTGAAAGCGATGCCGATCGCCGAGAAGAAGGCGACGACGCACGGTGTGCAACCGAAAGTGAGAAGACCGAAGAAGAACGAGAAGAAGGGGATTCCCGTCGAGCCCGCGGGTTCCTTCCCCGTGAGATGGAGCCGGATACGGCCGAGGCTCAGCATGAGGGCCGCCAGGGCCGCCATCGCAGCGTTCAGCAACTGGTGCATCAAGAGCAGAGGGGCGCCCAGCGCGGTGATTGTGTCCAAGACACCGCCATGGGCGAGCACATCCAAAAAGGTATAGATCCCATGCATGAAAAAGAACGCCGCCAGCAAAAACAGCATGTTATTTTGTTTTCTTTGTCTGTACAAGAGCGTCCTGAGCATTCTCATCACACCTTTACCACAGTATAACAATCTCCACCAAGGATGCGGTCGCGAACGCTCAAGAGTTCATAACATTCCGAGGAGGTTTCCATGGAGGAAAGCGGAACAAAACAACTTCGCTTGGGCCTTTTCATCCGTCAATGTCGCAAGGAAGAAGGCCTTTCTCTCACCGAACTCGCCCGCCGGGCGGATATTTCGCGTGGGTGTCTCCAAAGACTGGAAAAAGAAGGGGTCCCACTCGAAAAAGCGGCTCTCGGCCGTCTCAAGGAGACTCTCGGAATCCCCTTCCATGACGACTATGTTTTGTTGTCGACATTCAAGGAACAATTCGACAGTCTCTACCATAACATCCTCTATCGGGAATATTTCGAGGCCGAAAGCCAATACGACCATCTGCTCAGAAACAGAGAACGATATGTGAAAAGCGACTGTTTCGTCGATTTTCATCTGATCATGTTCATCGCGACCTACCGTCTGAAACGCTCGCAACAACAAACGGAACCATTCTATCAAACAGCCAAGATTCTTTCTCCGGCCATGGACGAATGGCAAAAGGGACTTTTCAATGTCGAAGAGGCCATATATCTCTATCGCACATCTCGCGGAGAAAAAAGCATGGATCAGCTGAAAGAATGCCTACGGACCTTGGACGACCCCCATCATCTCGCCAACGCGCACATCACCATAGGGACCATTTTCCATAACGACTACCGTCATTATCAAGAAGCCGTGGACCATTTCGAAAAGGCGCTCGAACTCTACGAGCGACACGCCAATTTCCATCGGGCTTGTCGGACCAAACTCCTTTTGCAGATCATCCGCATCCACCAACACAACCCGCTCGAAGTCCAAAGCCTCCATGAGGATGTAACCACTTTCGCCTCCCGGGTAGGGGCGCTCGAACTCTACTATTTCGCCCAACTCAACATGGCCCGTTTCCACCTGTTGGAGAAACGTCCCGAGAAAGCGCTCGAGATTCTTTCTCGATTCCGGCTCGAAATCGCTTGGTATTACATCCTGAAGATTTATGCCTACCATCTTCTCGGCCGGACTGTTCTCGCACTGCAGACGATTGAAGAATACAAGAAGCGGCCGGTGAAGACATACAAGCCGGTGGAGCGGATGTTTTTCGGAATCATGGAGAAATTTTATGTGAAAGAGACGGACGATCACACGCTCGAAAGGCTCAAGGATATCACGGACATCTGCCTCGAGAAAGGGGATTATTTGATGTTTGTGATCACGATGGAAATCTATACCGGCGCTCTCGAAGAAACAAGGAAATACAAAGAGGCATATATCTATGCCGAGAAGATGCTGGATGTCCTCCGGCGTAGCAGAAAGAAAAGGAGGGAGACAATATGAAGAGTCATCGCAAGGAACTCTGGTTCAACACGAAGACAAGGCGCGAACTCATCAACATCACCAAGGACGTGGAAGAGGCCGTGGCCGCAAGCGGCATCAAAGAGGGGTTCGTACTCGTCAATGCCATGCACATTTCGGCGAGTGTCTTCATCAACGACGATGAATCCGGCCTGCATCATGATTTCGAGGCCTGGCTCGAGCGTCTGGCACCCGAAAAACCCTACGACCAATACCGGCACAACACATATGAGGACAATGCCGACGCGCATCTGAAACGCACCATCATGGGTCGCGAGGTCGTCGTGGCGATCACAGACGGCAAACCGGATTTCGGTCCTTGGGAACAGATATTCTATGGCGAGTTCGACGGGAAACGCCGAAAACGCGTGTTGATCAAAATCATCGGCGAATGATGCCGGAAGGGGGCATGCCCCATGGGAGGAGCCATCCTTCTTTTCGCTTTCGTCGCGCTTTTGGCCTTGGACAGTGTCGCCTTGCGACTCGATGTCCGCCATCGTGGCGACGGGGGGTTCTCCGCCTACCGTCCGCTGGTCAAACGCGTCTTTGTCATGGTGGCGGCCATCGTCTACATGGCGTTCTCTCTCATGGGCTTGACCATTCGAGGCGCTATCGTCTTGGCTCTTGTCTTCGTGTTCGTGAGCGCTTTTTTGGAAGCTTTGCCGGGAGAACGTTGGCGCCGCTCCTTTTGGCGCGGCCTTTTTCTGCACACGCTAACGTATTCGCTTCTTTTCGCTTTCTTTGTTCTCGCCGCTTGGCTTCTTTTTCTCGTTCTCACAATCCAGGGTCTTTTGTTCCTGCTTTTCCTTTCCATTCTGGGCGCTTCGGCCGTCATGTACACCTTCGGTCCGCGAATCCTGGGCAAGCATATGTCTTTGGTCCCTTACGAACACCGAATCGATACAGGGCGGCTCCCTTTCGAGACGGATCTCCTCGATGACGTCCGCATGGTCCGCACTTCCGGGGGACTCTTTGCCATGAACGCCGTACTTTTGGCTTTTTTCGGTAAAAGGAAACTCATCGTCTCACCGGAGATCCTCGCCAACCTTTCTTCGGACGGAGTGGCGGCCATCATGGTCCATGAAATCGCCCACGACAAAAAAAGACACCTCCATCGCCGGCTCGTTTTCGCCGCGTCGGTCTTCATCCTCTATCTGGGCACGGGACGTTTCCTCGCCGGACACGAAATCTTCGGCGCCGGAGCTGAGATGTGGGGCTCCTTGTTTTTCGGTCTCGGCATCTTTTCGATGTTGCTCAGGATGCCGTTTTTGGCTCTTTTGCACAGGCAGGAATTTGAAGCTGACGCTTTCGTGGCCGATGCCGGACACGGCAAGGCCCTGCAGAAGGCGTTGAGGACGATTGAGAAGCACGGGTCTCCGACCGATCGCCACCCGCTCTATGCCCGTCTATTCCTCACCCATCCTTCCACAAGTCGCCGGATCGAAGTCCTGCAGAAACGCGAAGAAGTTGTCGAGCCCACCGAACTCGATGTGCAGAACCGTAAACCCGAATAAGAACCCCGTGGTTTCATCCATTGTGCGAATGGACAGCATTTTCCCATGATAAAAAAGACGCCCCCCTTGCTTGGACGATTCGTCCAAGCAAGGGGGGCGTCTCATACTGCGCTGCCGTTTCATAGAACCTTTGCGATATCGACTCGCATCCGTTCGAAACTCTTTCGGGGGCCGAAACGTTTGACCACGTTTCCATCTCTGTCAATCAAGAACTTGGTGAAATCACTCCGGATCTCGTTGCCGAAAAGACCCCTCTTGCGTTTTTTCAACCACTTGAACAAGGGGTGGGCCTTGGCTCCCTTGACGGGGGTCTTCGCAAAAAGCGGAAAAGAGATGCCCAGTCCCGAAAGGGCCTGATAGTACTCCTTGCTTGTTTTCGGCTCATCACCCTTGAACTGGTCACATGGGAAACCGAGCACGAGGAACATCTCTGTCCGGTAGTCCTTGTGGATATGCTCCAGTTCCTTGAGCTGCTTTTTTGCACGCTTGCCTGCGGACGCGATGTTCACGACCAGCAAGACGTTCCCTTCGAGGTCCTTCAGGTTTTGTTTCTTGCCGTTGATGAGTGTGGCTTGATGACGAAAGAAAGACATGGTATCCCTCCCCGGGTTCCGGATCAGTCGTCTTTGCCGAAAACGGCTTTCCAGTCGGCCAAGAACGCATCGATACCCTTATCCGTCAGGGGGTGGGTCAGCGCTTTCTTCAACACGGCATAGGGGACAGTGGCGATGTGGGCGCCGGCGCGGGCGGAATCGGCAAGATGGGACGGATGCCGGATGCTGGCGCTGATGATTTCCGTTTCGAAACCATACATGTCGTAGACGTCACGGATATCGCTAACGACTTCGATACCGTCGTGCAGGGTGTCGTCGAGCCTGCCGACGAAGGGGCTGACATACGTGGCGCCGGCAATGGCCGCAAGCAATGCCTGGTTGAGGCTGAAGACGAGGGTGACGTTGGTCTTGATGCCATCTTCGGCGAGAATCTTGACGGCCTTCAGACCTTCGTCGGTCATGGGGATTTTCACGACCATGTTCTTGTGCATCTTGGCGATCTCTCTGCCTTCTTCGACCATTTCGTCGGCCTTGAGGCTTATGACCTCGCCGCTTATCGGACCGTCGACAATGCCGGTGATCTCTTTGATGACTTCCTGGAAATCCCTGCCCTCTTTGGCGATGAGGGTGGGGTTCGTGGTGACGCCCGAGAGAATGCCGAGCGCGGCGATCTCTTTGATGTGTTCGGTGTTCGCGGTGTCGATGAAGATTTTCATGTTTTTCCCTCCTTCGGAAAGCGGTTGTGGTTCTCTTCCGGAGTGGATTCATCATCTTCTGTTTCCGGAAGTTTGAATTCGATCGGTTCGGCACGCTCGAGATCGGCGACGATGCGTTTGGTGAAGAGGATGCCGTCGAGATGGTCGATCTCGTGTTGAATCACGACGGAAAGGAAACCGCGGAGACGGATCGTCTTCTCCTCGACGGTGTCCGTGTCGGGGCGATAGAAATGCCCGCGCATGCTCACGCGCTTGTGGCGGGGGACGACGCCGTCGACCTCGCGGTCGACGCTCAGACAGCCTTCACTGCCGGCGATATAGGTCTTCGCCACGGAATGGCCGATGATTTTCGGATTGATGATGATGTAATCGTGATGCTCTTCGAAATCCTCGTCCAAGGTGTATATGGCGAGCATCCGCTTGGAGATGCCGATTTGCGGTGCGGAGAGCCCCACCCCTTCTCGCAGACCGTGTTCTTCTCTGATGGTCTCGTCTTGGGAGTTGATGAGGAACTGCCGCATCCGGGTGAGGGTCTTCTTGGTATCCTCGTCCAGAGGGAGCCCAACCTCTTTTGCGCGTTTTTCCAGGGTCGGATGCCCTTCCCTGATGATGTCGTCCATCGTGATCATGTTGCTCACCTCGCATACATTATAGCAAATTTCCCCCGGATTGCCATCCGACCCGCCCAAAATTCGCAAAAGACCGAAGAACACAAGGAAAACGGAACCGTTTTCAAGGTCCAAAAACGTTTTCATGGTGGGATACATGTTGAGATTTGTGTGTTTAAGGAGTAGAATAGAAGAGCATTAGGAGAACTACGTATGAACAAGTCCGGTCTTGGAGGCCATTATGAAACCGATCAAGAAAATTGGAATCATAACAGGCGGGGGAGATTGCAGCGGCTTGAACGCCGTGATAAGCGGGATAACAAAAGCGGCCACCTTCAACTACGGCGTAGACGTCATCGGTTATCGCCGAGGGTATCTGGGACTTTATCTGAACGATTTTATCGATTTGAACCTCAAGAGCGTTTCCGGCGTCATGCATTTGGGTGGAACGATGCTCAAGTCCTCGAACAAGGACAACCTTTTCAACTACCGGATCAAGAACGAAGACGGGAGCGTGGAGTACAAGGATGTCTCCGACGTCGCTCTCGAGAACATGGAAAAAGAGGGTGTCGACGCTTTGATCGTCATCGGCGGCGACGGAACCTTGACCAGCGCCCGTGACTTCCAACGGAAAGGCATACCCGTCGTCGGCGTCCCCAAGACCATCGACAACGACCTGCCGGCGACCGATGTGAGTTTCGGTTTCAACACCGCGTTGGGGGCCATCGTCGGAGCTTTGGACCGAATCCACACCACGGCCTATTCCCATGACAGGGTCATGGTGGTGGAAGTTATGGGGAGGAACACCGGGTGGCTCGCATTGGAAGGCGGTATCGCCGGCAGCGCCGATGTGATCCTCATCCCCGAGATTCCCTATGACCTCGACATCGTGGTCGAGAAGGTGAAGGAACGCGACGCACGCGGCAACAATTTCTCCATCATCGTCGTGAGCGAAGGTGCGAAGCCCAAGGACGGCAAGGTGCATGTGCGTGATGTCGTCGAGGATTCCCCCGATGCCATCCGCCTGGGCGGCATCGGCCAAGTCATCACCGACCAGCTCTCCGAGATGATCGACGACCACGAAGTCCGCTACAACAACCTGGCCTATCTGCAACGCGGGGGGACCCCGACCCAGTTCGACAGACTCCTCGGGCTCCGCTACGGCGTGGCCGCTCTCGACCTCCTCATGCAGGGAGGGATGGGGAAGATGGTCCGCTATCGCGGCCGGGACATCTCGCATGTCGCCCTCGAGGAAGTCGTCGGCAGCGGCGAGACCGGAGAGACGAGCAAAGGCGGCGAAAAATTCGTCGACCCCGAAGGCCATACGGTCCGGACCGCCAAATCGATAGGGATCTCGTTCGGCGATGAATGAACAACGTCCCTTCCCGATCGATTATGAAGCCTACGATACAAACGAACTTGCCGACATTGCCGAGTTCCTCGCTTTGATCGAGGCGTATCATCGCTCGAAAAAGGCTGTGGACGAGAGGGAACTGAAAGCGAAACACGAACGTTTCCGGGAGATCGTCAACAGCATCGCCGAAGAGAAACAGATCGACAAGCGGTTCGAAAAGCAGACAGGTATTTCCATCTATCGCACCATGAAGGGAATAGAATGAAAAGAAGAGGCCCGGCCTCTTCTTTTTTTTGATGTGTTTACGGCTTTTTCTTTCCAACGTTTCCGACAATCTTCTCGAGGGCATGGACAAGTCTTTCCATGTCCTCTTTCGTCTGCTCGTGGGAGAATGAGATCCGCACCGAACCCCCGATATGGTCATCATCGACACCGATGGCCCTGAGCACGTGGCTTTCCTCGATGATTCCCGAACTGCAGGCGCTGCCTTCCGAGATGCCGATTCCCTCTTTGTCGAGTCTGAAGGCGACATCGTCGGCATCGAGGTCTTTGAGGCCGATGTTCAAGATGTTCTTCAGCCGGGGTTTGTCGAGCGGGGGACCGTTCAACCGCCAAGTGATAGAAGATTCTGCGAGAGCCGAAAGCAGGTCCCCGGCCAGGATGCCGATTTTCTCTTCCCGTTTTTCGACATGCTTTGCGGCTTCCGCCAAAGCGACTTCCGTTCCGACGATACCCGGAAGATTCTCTGTTCCGGCCCGGAGACCGTCCTCCTGTTTCCCGCCGTGAATCAACGGGTCCAGGTCGTCCTTCGTTTTCGCATAGAGGAATCCCACTCCGCGCGGACCGAAAAACTTGTGTGCGGAAAAACTCGCATAGTCGCAACCGAGTCCTTTCAGATCGATTTTCTCGTGAAGGGGGGATTGGACCATGTCGAGATGGAGTTTCACATCGTGGGCGTGGCACATGGCCGCGATTTTTCGCGCATCCTGGACGGTGCCGATCTCGTTGTTGGCATAGATCAAAGAAAGCAGCGAAACATCGGTCTCCCGGAGAGCTTTCTCGAGTTCGTCGATCCGGAGGTATCCATCCTTGTCGCAACCGATCCGCCGGATGGAAGTCCCCTTGTCTTCGAGGTACTCCGCGGCCTTCTTTGTGGCGGTGTGCTCGATGGTGGACACGAGAATCGTCTTGTCCGGATGTCTGGCATGGGTGCCCTTGATGACGAAGTTGATGGCCTCGGTGCCGGAAGATGTGAAAAGAATGTTCTCACGGTTTGCGCCCAAAAGGTCGGCAATGTGCTTTTTGGCACGATTGTAGCGTTTGTTTGCTTTTCTCCCCTCCGCATGCAAAGAAGAGGGGTTGCCGGGGAATTCCCGCATGGCGGAAACCATGGCATCGACGACCTTTTCCGCCGGCTTGGTGGTGGCGGCATAATCGAGATAGAGCATGTTTTTCACCCCGTTTTGCGGATGGTGACGCTCGCGTTGTCATCGATGTCCAAGAATGCTTTGATGTCCGGATGGTCCTCGAGGAGGAGGACATCCTTCTTTTCGGACTTGAAGCGTTCCTCTAAGATATCCGCGAAATGTCTTGCGACATGCGACTTGTGGATGATACAGGGGTCGTCGTCATCGAAGAGCTCGATGCTCTTCTCGATGACGGCCTCCTTCTTGAAGGGCATCTCCAGAGGCCTTCCCTCGAACAGGACAGTGCCGTCCGCGTGTACCAAAGCGACTTTTTTCAAGGTCAATCCCTCCCTACAGGAAGTATCTGAAGAGGTCGATGCCCGCCAGATGGAAGATGAAATAGACCGCCATGAACAAGAAAAAGATGCTCGCGGCAAGTTTGACCTTCCCCATGTGGCGGCGGAAGAAATCAGTGATTCCCATCACGTTCTTCGAACGGATGGCGATGAAGGCGATGACGATGAGCGGCGTGACGAAGATGATGTTGAAAAGGAGGAGGTAGAGCCGTCCCGTGACGGGATGGGCGTCCCGGATGGAATTGATGATGATGATGTATGTCTGTCCTGTGCACAATGCTTCGGTCACACCGACGATCGCGCCGACGAGGAAGGGCACGGCAAGGATGTAGAGTCGTTTGCGGACACTACCTTCATCACTCTGTAAAAGTGAGGTGAAACGCTCCATGACTCGCTCATTGAATTGCCGGATGCGTTTGGGAAGCTGGTTGCGGATTTCCCCGTATTCCGTCTTGCGCACGTTCAAGAAGTCCATGAAGGTGATGAAAAAGAGATAGACGCAGAGGATGGCGAAGACGAGATAGAGGATCCAGGCGATGATCCGGATGGCCCCCAGGGTCCGGAAAACATTCAACAGGAACACACCGAAGAGGAAATTGACGGCGAAAATGGCGCCGATGAACGCGACACTGACGAAGATGAGGACACGGTTGCTTTTCAGAAAGCCGAGCATCGAGATGAACATCAAGAGCATGGCGATCGCACAGGGATTGAAACTCGCGATGAGCGCTCCCGTGACCACCCTGACGAACCCACCCCAGCCTTCCAGTGTGAAAGGCGGTGCATCCTCGATATCGAGCAGGGGGTCATTGGCGCTTGCGCGGATGGAACCGTCCCGCACGGCGTCCCGGATGGAGCGGAATCCCTCGTAATAGTCATCCCCGGCGAAAATCACGGGGACGAGGATGTCGGCGCGAGGGTCATATGCGGCACCGTACTGCAAGAAGAGTTTCTCATTCTCGGCTTGGACGATGTCATACTTCTCGACATGCAAGCCCTGGGCCCGGAGTTCTTCGATGAGGCCCTCTTCTTCCACAGTGATGCAATCGGGACACCCCTCGATCATGAAATAGACGACGGGATGGAGGCCATCGTCGTCTTCTCCCGCGAAGATGACCTTCGCGGAGGAAAACGCCGCCAAGGCGAAAAGGAGAAATATCGCGACTCGCACAATCTTCCGCATGGGCAGACCTCCCGAGGGATTTCTTTCCTAGTTGATTATATGGGCAAAGCCGCACCTTGTCAAACAAATACGGACCCTTACGGAGTTCCTTAAAAAGACCTTGTGTGCTATAATGGCGTTGGTGATTCCATGGACC